>JBBQNR010000012.1:0-54191 GCA_038330145.1 Solirubrobacterales bacterium | reverse complement strand
GGCGCGTGCACGACCTGCGCCCCGCAGAGGTCGCCGATGCCCTGATGGCCGAGGCAGACTCCCAGCAGCGGTACCTCCGCCGCCATGATCGCCTCCGCACAGACTCCGAAGTCCTTCTTCCTCTCCGGCCTGCCGGGGCCGGGGGATATGACGATGTTGTCGAAACCGATCCGCGACAGCTCGGCCCAGGGCGCCTCGTCGTTGCGGACGACGACCGGATCCTCACCGTTTGCCTCTGCCAGCAGCTGGAAGAGGTTGTAGGTGAAGGAGTCGTAGTTGTCGATCAGGAGCGTTCGCACAGGTCACCTTCGCCGTCCTCGACGGGACCACAAACCATAGACCTGACCGCCGGGCGCCCTTGCGTGTCGGCCCCGGTCCAGAACATCTGAAGCCGTAGCGCCGCGTTCAGCGCTCCGCGAGCCACGCCAGCACGTCGGCGGCGTTGCGGTCCGGCGGGAAGACGGGATAGAAGGCCTTGACGATCATGCCTTGCTCGGCGACGAAGGTGAGCCGGCGATAGAGGGTCATTACGCCGGCCTCGAGGGTCGGCAGCCGCAGCGCGCTCGAGAGCTCCAAACCGGAATCGCTGAGAAGAGGAAACGGGATCCGCTCGCGCTGGGCGAACTCCCGTTGGTCCTCGCTGCTCTGGGCGCTGATGCCGACCACCGACGCACCGTGGCGAGCGAATTCGTCCAGCGCGTCGCGGAAGGCGCAGCTCTGCGGTGTGCATCCGCGCGCGCCCGGAATGTCGTCCCAGCCTGCGGGCAAGGGCTCACCCGGCCTGCCCGTCCTCGGATACACGTAGGCGACCAGGCGCTCCTGAGCGAGCGCGGCAAGGTCGACCGTGGTTCCCTCGGTCGAGGCGAGCGTTAGTTCAGGGACCGCCAGGCCGGGGAGGTGTTCCGCCGCGCCGTCGTCTTCGGGGACGGGCAGGTCGGCCGGGAGACGGGTGAAGTCGTCGGTCATGGACCAGATAGGAAACCAGCCGCGCTAACCTTCGGCGTATGTGTCGAAACATACGCACACTCCACAATTTCGAGCCGCCCGCTTCGGAGAACGAGATCCATGAGGCGGCTCTTCAATACGTTCGCAAGGTCAGTGGCACGACCAAGCCCTCGCAGGCCAATGCCGAGGCTTTCGACCGCGCCGTGGAAGAGGTTGCTCTCGCCACGGAGAGGCTGCTCGAGACGCTCGTGACGACCGCGCCGCCCAAGGACCGCGAGGTCGAGGCGGCCAAGCGGCGGGCACGAGCGGCTGAGCGCTTCGCAGCCTGAGCGCGGGCGGGATCAGATGTCACGTCGCGCGGTGATGGCAGCCGCCGCGGCCACGATCACTGCGGTGTAGGCCGCCCAGATCAGGGCCGCGACTCCGAACGGCAGCAGCTCGTCGCCACTGACGTCCTCTGCGGGACCGCCGCTGAGCGCGGTCACCAGGCCGCTGAGCGAGTACTTCGCGTATCCCTCGGCCACAGCCGACACGGCGGGATCGACGATGAACACCACCACCAGCAGCAGAACTACCCCGGCCACCTGGTTGCGAAGCAGCAGACCCACACCCGCACCCAGCGCGCCCGACAGCATCGTGAGAAGGACGCCGCCCAGGAACAGGGCCGCCAGCTCGCCCCCAGAGAGCCGGAGAGAGTCCTCCACCGACAGCCATGGCACGGCGATGCCGGCAGTGACGGCCGCGACCACGAGGCCGAGCACCAGACCTGCGATGCCAGACGCGAGCGCCTTCGCCGTCACGGCCCGCACGCGATCGGGCGTCACCAGCAGCGTCCAGGCGATCGTTCCGTGGCGATACTCGCCGGCGCCGAAGACGACGCCGAGCACAAGCACCAGCAGTGCGGTGCCAGCGGCGGTCGAGAGCTGTGAGCGGACACTGTTCTCGGAGTTGAGGTCGCCCAAAGCCAGCCCGAGCACCGTGATCAGGAGCACCAGACCCAGGATCGCGGCCGCGAAGCCCCAGAAGGTGCGCGCAGTGCGCAGCTTTAGCAGTTCCGAGCTCACCAGCCTGCTCATCGTCCGGCGTCCGTCTCTCCGGTCAGCTCCAGGAAGACATCTTCCAGCGTCTGCTGCCCGCTGAAGAGCTCGTACACGGCTGTGCTCTGTTCGAGGGCGGTGGTGCCCACGTCCTCGAGCGAGGAGCCGTGCACGGACAACCACTCGCCGGCGTCACGATCCGCCGTGATGCCCTTTCCCTGGAGCGCCGCTCGCAGGCGCTCAGGATCGGAGCTGCGCACACGGATCGAAGCGGCGGCGTCCCGAGTCAGCTCCTCGACCGTCCCGCGCGCCACCAATCGCCCGCGGCTCACGACCACGACCTCGTCCACCGTCTGCGCCACCTCGGCGAGCACGTGACTCGAGAACAGGACCGTGTGACCCGCCGCGGCACGCGCGCGAACGAAGTCCCGCAGCCACCGGATCCCCTGTGGGTCAAGCCCGTTGGCGGGCTCGTCCAGCACCAGCGCGCGAGGATCGCCGAGCAGCGCGCCCGCCAGGCTCAGCCGCTGGCGCATGCCAAGCGAGTAGCCCTTGACGCGACGGTTGGCGGAGCCCTCGAGCTCCACCAGCCGCAGCACCTCGTCGACCCGGCTCTCGGGCAAGCCGGCGGCGGCCGCGAGCACGCGCAGGTGATTGCGACCGCTGCGCCCGGGGTGGAACTGCGGGCCCTCGAGCACCGCGCCGACGACGTGCACCGGATCACGCAGCTCCCGGTAGGGCCGACCCTCGACCGTCGCTGAGCCTGCGGTCGGCAGCGTCAGCCCGAGAAGTGTGCGCAGGGTCGTGGTCTTGCCGGCGCCGTTGGGCCCCAAAAAGCCGAGCACCCGGCCGGGAGAGGCGCGGAAGCTGAGACCGTCGACAGCAAGCGTCTTGCCGAAGCGCTTGGTCAGGTTGTTCACCTCCAACATGGGCCGCGTATCTTAGGAGCGCTTGGGTGGCGCTCGGCCCACCCCGTGTCCTAAGAAAGGAGAACCCGATGGCAGGCATCACCGTGGGGCCCGGCGAGGGCGAGCGGGCGGACTTCCCCAACCTCGGCAACCGCTACATCATTCGCAGCGACCAGACCGGCGGGCGCTTCGGGCTGCTCGAGCACACGATCAAGCCTCACGCGCTGGGCGCCCCGATGCATACGCACGAGAACGAGGACGAGTACTCCTACGTGCTCAGCGGGCGCATGGGGGCGATGATCGGCGACGACGTCGTGGAGGCAGGACCGGGTGAGCTGGTCGTCAAGCCGCGAGGCATCCCGCATGCGTTCTGGAACGCGGGCGACGAGGAGGTCCATCTGCTGGAGCTGATCTCCCCCGGTGGCTTCGACCAGTACTTCACCGACATGGCGCCGTTGCTGAACAGCACGGGCGAGCCCGACCTCAAAGCCCGGTCCGAGATCCAGGCCCGCTACGGCCTGACGATGGACATCGAGTCGATCGGCGCCCTCAGCGAGCGCTTCGGCCTCAGCCCCTGATCGCGCATGGCGTTGCGGCAACGTATGCTCTCCCGCGGCATGCGGAGTAGCGGAGCGCGATAGCGATGCGGCAACTGGAAATCACGGGCGCTCGGTCGGTCGAATGGCACGACGCGCCGGCTCCGGTGCTGGGCGGGGATGTCGAGGCGCTGGTGCGGCCACTGGCAGTGGCGACCTGTGACCTGGACACTGCGTTCCTGTCGGGAATGATCCCGCTTCCGGAGGCGTTTCCGCTCGGTCACGAATGCGTGGCCGAGGTCGTGGAGATCGGAGACGGCGTGACCGCCGCGGCACCGGGTGACGTCGTCGTGGTTCCGTTCCAGATCTCATGCGGCACCTGCGGGCCCTGCATTGCGGGGCACACGGGAAGCTGCATGACCGTCCCCCGCGGCTCCGCCTACGGGATGCGCCCGCTCGGCGGCGACTGGGGTGGCGCGCTCGCCGACCTGCTGCGCGTTCCCTTCGCCGACGCCATGCTCGTGCCGCTACCGGCAGGCGCGGAACCGGCCGCCGTCGCCAGCGTCGCCGACAACGTGCCGGACGGCTACCGAGCGGTCGCCGGGCCGCTGGCCGCCCTCCCCGGCGCCGAGGTACTGGTCGTCGCCGGCTGGGCGGGCAGCATCAGCCTCTACGCGACGGCGTGCGCGCTGGCGCTCGGAGCGAGCCGGGTCGTCTACGCCGACAGCGATCAGACACGCCTGGAGTCGGCGACGGCGCTGGGGGCCGAAGTGCTTCCCGTCGCAGCCGGCGAGCACGGCGCGCCCGCCTGGCCGAAGAAGCTCGGGCGCTTTCCGATCGTGGTCGACGCCGCGGGCGATCACGACGGTTTGCATGCCGCGATCCGCTCCACAGCCCCGAACGGGACCTGCACCAGCGTCGCGATCTACTTCGAGCCGACCACGCCGGTGCCCCTGCTGGAGATGTACACGCGTGGGTGCACGCTGCACACCGGCCGCGTTCATGCCCGGGCCTTGATCCCCGAGGTGCTCGACCTCATAACGGCCGGCCGGCTCGACCCGGCGCTGGTGACGAGCGCGGTCGTCGGGTTCGACGACGCCGTCGAGGCGCTCGCAGACCCGCCGACGAAGCTCGTCCTCGTTTCCACGACCCAGGAGGCAGCATGAAACTTGCATTCGTCCTCTACCCCGACATGACGGCGCTGGACCTCGTCGGCCCATACGAGGTGCTCACCAACTGGCCCGGTGCGGAGGCGACATTCGTCGCCTCGACGCCGGGGCCGATCGTCGCGGACAACGGGCTGCCCCTCACCGCCACCTCCGGTCTCGATGACGTCACCGATCCCGACATCGTCGTCGTCGGCGGAAGCTCGAACATGGAGCGACCGCTTCAGGACGAGGCTTTGATCTCGTGGCTGCGCGACGTGCGTCCGAAGTGGATGACCTCTGTCTGCACAGGGTCGGGCCTGCTCGCACAGGCCGGCTGGCTGGACGGAAAGCGCGCCACGACGCACTGGGGATGGCGTGACCGCCTGGCGGAGCTGGGCGCGATCCCCGTCGCCGAGCGCGTCGTCTTCGAGCCACCGGTCGTCACCGCGGCGGGCGTGTCGGCTGGCATCGACATGGCGCTCGAGCTGACCGCGCGCGAGCTGGGCGAGGACGTGGCGAAGGCGATCCAGCTCGCGATCGAATACGACCCCTCCCCGCCGTTCGACTCCGGCTCTCCGGAGAAGGCAGGCCCTGACCTGACCGCGCTCGTGCGGCAGTTTCTCGAGGCCGGCCCGGCGCCGGTGGGTTGACTCCACAACACCAGCGACTTGGCCGGCGGGCTCAGGCCACCGCTACTTCGCGGCTGAGGGCGAACGGCGGAACGAGCTCTATGCGGTCACCGCTCCAGAAGCGACCGGGGTCGTACCAGCTCGCGGGCCGTCGTTTCGGGAGCAGGCCCATGTGCTGGTAGGTCGTGGCCACGAGCTCGGCGCAGTAGACGGTCTCCAGCGATGACGACCGGCGTATCCTGCCCGTCGCCCACTGCCGCACGAGTCCTGGCGTTGTGGGAAACGGCCGGCCGTCGAAGCGTTCGATGGTCTCCATCAGCCGGTCCTCGTGGTGGCGCTCGATGGTCCCCTCCAGGTGCCTCACCCAGGCGCGCTGCCGGTAGCGCACGTTCCAGGTCCTCACGGCCTCGCCGAGCAGGTGGAGCTGGACACCCCGTTGCTGCTCGCCGCTCCACACATCCGGCAGCGACCGACCGAGCTCGGCGTGCCACAGCAGCGGTGGAAGGTCGTCGATGGCGACGACCATGCCGACGTGGTTGACCGGGCTGTTGGTGACCGCGCGGATCGCCACGTCAGCAATCGACCAGCCGCGGAACAACCAGATGTCTCCGGTCGACGCGGTGGCGACGGCGTCCTCGAGAGCCAGGATCGCATCGTTCACGAGCCGTAAGCTACGCACCGGTGCGGGTGCCTTGGAAACTGATCGGTGCCGCGGGGCTGGCCGGAGTGGCGGCCTCGGGCGTGGTGATCGCCCGCAGGCGCCGCTCGCACCAGGAACTCGACCCGGAGGAGCTCCGCAGCCGGCTTCACCGCCGTCTCGCGGAGGCCCGCGGCGCCGACGCGGCAAAAGACGCGCCGGCGGGCGACCCAGCGGGCAGCGACCCGCCGGATTAGGCCGCCCTCCCCAGAGTCGAGGCTAGGTCCGCGGCTCGAGGATGACGAGCGGAATCTGTCGCTTCGTGCGCGCCTGGTATTGCTCGTATCCGCCGTAGAGGACGATGACCTTTGGCCACAGCCGCGATCGCTCCTTCGCGGTGGCCACTCTCGCGGTGACGGAAATCCGGCTCGAACCGACCTGCGCGCTGGTTGCCGGGTTGGCGCGCAGGTTGTGAAACCAGGCCGGGTGACGCGGCGAGCCACCCTTCGAGGCGACGATCACCAGGTTCTCCCCGTCCCGGAGGTACACGAGCGGGCTGGTGCGCTTGGTGGCGCTCTTGGCGCCAACGTGGTCGAGCAGCAGCATCGGTGGAAGACCTGGAATGCGCCTACCGACCAGCCCGCCGGTGAGGCGGTAAGCCACCGTGTGCACACGAGTCAGCTCGTTGAAGAAGCGCCAGAGCATCGCTGCGCTCACTTCACGACGCGGTAGGTGAGGTGGGTGACGCCGGGTGCGTCGATCATACGCGTGATCTTGAGCCCGATCTCCGCGTCCCCGAGGTTGTCGAACAGCCGGGCGCCATCTCTCAACAGGATGGGAACGACATGAATCTGCATCTCGTCGATCAGCCCTGCACTCAGGTACTGCTGGGCGATGTTCGCGCCGCCGCCCAGCGCGACGTCCTTGCCGCCGGCGGCTTCCCGGGCCTGCTCGAGTGCGGATTCGATGCCGTCGGTGACGAAATTGAACGTGGTGCCTCCCTGCTTGGCCACCGGCTCGCGCGCGTGGTGGGTGACGATGAAGACCGGCGTGTGGAATGGGGGGTCATCTCCCCACCAGCCGTCCCAGGGGTCATCTCCCCATGGACCCTTGCCACCGAACATGTTCCTGCCCATGACGGTCGCTCCGATGTTCTCGAGCGCTTGCTCGACGGCCTCGGTGGAGGCGTTGACCTCGCCGCCCTTCCGGCCGTGGGGCTCGCGCCAGGCCGCCAGCTCGAATGCCCACTCGTGGAGCTGATTGCCGCCCTCGCCCAGCGGGTTCTCCTCGCTCTGGTTCGGCCCGGCGATGAAGCCGTCCAGTGACATCGCAATCTGGAATCTCAGTCTTGCCACGGTGCCTCCCTGGTTGTCGGTTCCACGAATAAGACCGCTCGACTCGGGTGAACTCATCGCCTCGCCAAATTCTGGCGCACAGCCAGAATGCGCAGGCGTCGCATTCTGCCGCAGGCGAGTAAGTTTGCCCACGGGTGGCGGCGACTACAGGACGAATTGGCCCGAGCCCACGACCCCGAGGAGGAAGATGGCCGAAAACCCGACACTGTTCGTTTGCCACGGAGACGACGGCGGCCCCCGGATACATCCGTGTCGTCGCGTGCAGGAGGCGCTCCGTGCTGCAGGCATCGAGTACGACAAGGTGATCGCTGCGCACGGCAATCCGATCCCCTTTCTGCGCAAGGGCTCGCGTGACGAGTTGCGCGTTGCGACCGGAGGGACGAAGCTGCCGGCGCTAAAGCTGCTCGACGGGACGGTGATCACTCCCTCCCGCGCCATCCTCGTCTGGATCGACCGGCAGAGCTGATCGGGCGGTGCTCGTCGGCGCGAACGGGCACCCGGTTTCGGAGATACTTGCGTCGATGGCCGGCGCTGTGCGAACCCCGATTGGCTCCGACGCGCGTCTGCCGACGCGGCGGACGCTCGATGAACGACTCATGGTTCGCTGGCCCGGTGCGTGGGCGGCGCTGTCGCGGGCGGTCAACCGCCTGCCACTACGATCGCGCCTGCGACAGGCGCTGCTGCGGAACAGCGCGCTGTCAGGCTGGGGCGCCTGGGTGCGTGGGGATCTCGATCTGTGCCTCGTGCGCTTCGCGCCCGAATGGCACTACGACCCTCCACGCGAGTGGCTCATCGCCGGGATGCCAACCGTCTACCGCGGTCACGCGGGCTTCCGCGAGTGGGCGGCCGACCTGCACGAGGCCTGGGAATTCCTCGACCACACGCCGCTCGAGGTCGTTGACGCCGGCGGCGTGCTCATCTTCCTCTGCCAGATCCGGCTGCGCGCCCGCATCAGCGGCATCGAGCTCGACTCGCGCCTGGGCCAGGTCTTCTGGATCGAGCGAGGCCTGATCGTTCGCGAGAGCGACTTCTCCGACTGGGACGAGGCGCTGCGTGCGGCGGGCATCGACGCCGCGGAAGTTGCCGGTCCGCGACGCCCGGTCACCCCCCCGTCGTAATCAACCGGCAGCGGTGATACTCGCGCCGTGAACGCATTCGTGAGCGCCGGCGCAGGATTCCTGCTCGCGGTTCTGTGGTTCGACCTGATGTTCGATGTCCAGGTACTCCGGCATCGCCAAGAGGACAACCTGCCGGAGGACGTCCTTGCGTCGATCTCGGGCTACTACCGGCGGGTCACGACCTTGGCAAGACCGATGAACCGGCTGATCAGCGCCGTGATGCTGGGCACGCTGACTGCGATCGTCGTGCAGATCGCGAAAGGCGACGACCCGCACTGGGTCGGGTGGGCGTCGCTCGCGCTCGCAGGATCGGCGGTCCTGCTCGCGGCCGCTCATACGGTTCCGAGCGCGGTACGCCTCGGCAGACGAGTCGACCCGATCAACGTCCAGAGCCGCCTCGCCCGGTCAATCCTGCGTGACCACCTCGTTTGCCTGGCCGTAATAGCGTCGTTGCTGGCGGTTCAGCTCGCGTTTGCCGGCTGATGGGCGAGGTCACGTCCGCCGGCCACCTTTCGATGGCCGGCGGACGAAAAACTTGGCCTTAGCCTCAGGCCGCCTGCGGAAGATCGACCGGCGCCGGCTCGAGTGCCAGCTCCAGCACCTCGTCGATCGTCATCACGGGGTGGAACTCCATCTGTGCGCGGACGTCCTCCGGCACGTCATCGAGGTCACCGCGGTTTCGCTCCGGCAAGATCACATCGGTGAGACCGGCGGCGTGTGCGGCGAGGACCTTCTGCTTCAACCCGCCGATCGGCAGGACTCGGCCCTGCAGCGTCACCTCCCCGGTCATGCCGACGGTGTGCTTTACGGGCCGGCCGCTGAGAAGTGACGCAAGCGCTGTGGTAATCGTGATGCCGGCGCTCGGCCCGTCCTTCGGGATCGCCCCAGCGGGCACGTGCACGTGGAACTCGCGGTCCTCGAACGCAGCCGGCGCGATGCCAAGCGACTCATCGTGCCCGCGCACGTACGAGAGTGCAATTCGTGCCGATTCCTTCATCACGTCGCCGAGCTGTCCTGTCAGCACGAGCCCGGTCTTGCCCGGCATCGACGTCGCCTCGATGAACAGCACGTCACCGCCTGCGCCGGTCACCGAAAGGCCGGTCGCCACGCCGGGAACCGCCGTCCGCTCGACCGACTCCTGGAAGAACCGCTGGCGCCCCACGGCAGCACGGACGGCCTCTACGTCGAGGGTCACGGGCGCCTGGGCCTCACCTGCGGCCAGCCGCGTCGCGGTCTTGCGCAGCAGCTTCCCGAGCTCACGCTCGAGGTTCCGCACACCGGCCTCCCGCGTGTAGTCGGAGACGATCATGCGAAGCCCGGCGTCGTCGAGGACGATCTCCTCCGGGCGCAGGCCGTTGCGCTCCAGCTGCCGAGGCAGCAGGTAGCCACGCGCTATCGCGACCTTCTCGTCGGTCGTGTAGCCGTCGAATCGCACCACCTCCATGCGGTCCAGCAGCGGGCCTGGGATCGTCTCGGCCACGTTCGCCGTGGCGATGAAGAGCACGCCAGAAAGGTCCAGCTCGACATCCAGGTAGTGGTCCCGGAAGCTGTGGTTCTGAGCCGGGTCCAGCACCTCGAGCAGGGCGGCCGAGGGGTCTCCCCGCCAGTCCGCGCCCACCTTGTCGACCTCGTCCAGCAGGATCACCGGGTTCATCGTGCCCGCATCGCGCAGCGCGCGCACGAGCCGTCCCGGGAGCGCGCCGATGTAGGTGCGCCTGTGCCCGCGGATCTCCGCCTCGTCACGGACGCCGCCCAGCGACATGCGAACGAACTCACGGCCGGTCGCGCGCGCGATCGACTCGCCGATCGACGTCTTGCCGGTGCCGGGCGGGCCGATCAGGGTCAGGATCGCCCCGGCTGCCCGCGCCTCCTCTGTCATGCCGCGCTCGATGCGCAGCTTGCGCACGGCGATGTACTCGGTGATCCGGTCCTTGACGTCTTCAAGGCCGGCGTGATCGGCATCCAGCACCTCACGCGCGTGCACGGGGTCCAGCCGCTCTTGCGAGCGCTTCGCCCACGGCACTGAGATCAGCCAATCCAGGTAGGTCCTGATCATCGATGACTCGCCCGAGGATTCACCCATCCGCTCGAGCCGCCCCAGCTCCTTCTCGGCCTGCTCGCGGACGCTGTCCGGCATGCCGGCGTCCTCGATCTTCTGGCGATACTCGTCCGCCACCGAAGCGTCGTCCTCGCCGAGCTCCTTGCGAATGGACTCCATCTGCTTGCGCAGGAAGTACTCGCGCTGCTGACGGTCGGCGCCCTGCTGGACGTCGTCGCGGATCTTCGCCCTGACCTGGAGCTCTGCGAGTCGCTCACGCTGCAGCTCGAGCGCACGACCGAGCCGCTCGGAGACGTCCAGAGTCTCGAGCAGGCCGATCTTGTCGCGCAGACTGACGTCGGGCGAGTAGGCGGACGTGTCCGCGAGTGCGCCGGGGCCGGTGATGGAGCGCAGGAACTCCCTGATGCGGGCATCCGCGCCACGGAGGTCCAGGATCTCCTCGACCACCGCACGGTATTCGCGCTCGACCGCCCGCACGTTGTCGTCGTTGGGCTCCACGTCCTCGTGGACGGTCACCTCCACGCGCAGCGTGCCGGAGGAGTCGGTGTGCGCGGCGCCGGGGACACCCCTCGCCACGCCCTCGACCACGACGGCCGTGCCGCCGCCCGGTATGCGCATGCGCTCGACGACGTTGGCGACGGTGCCGACGCTCGCAAACTCTCCATCTGTGCGCGGGACGAGCAGCACGCGCTCCTCATCCCCGGTCTCCACCGCCAAGGTGGCGGTCATGCCAGGGAAAAGGATCGAGTCTTCAAGGGGAACGAGAATCAGGTTTTCCAGAATCAGGTTTTCCATGGTGTCTCTTTCGGGTTCAGGTCCCGGAGCGGGACGTTGGATAATTATAGCCAACAATGGTTTGCTGTCAACATGATTAGCCGCTAACATGGTCCTTATGAAGACTGGGACCCACCCGGCGACCGCACCTCCAGACGACCGGCGCCTGGTGCTGTTGATGGTGCGGCTGGCCCGCATGGCGGGCCTACGGCTGGGCGAAGCGCTGGCCGCAATGGAGATGCGAACGCACGAATTTGCCGTCCTCAACCACCTGCTCGAGTCCGGCCCGCTCTCCCAGCAGGAGCTCGGGCGGGCGCTGCGGATCAACCCCAGCAACCTCGTCGGGCTGCTCGATCTGCTCGAGGCCGACGGTCTGCTCGTGCGGGTACGTGATCCTCACGACCGGCGCCGTCATCTAGTGACCCTTACTGCCATGGGCCGCCGGCGCCTGACGCGCGCGTGGGAGGCCGCGGAGGCCGCGGAGGCCGACGTCGTGTCCCCCCTGTCCGACCGGGAGCGCGAGCAGCTTCGGAGCATGCTCGAGCGACTCGTCGGCCACGCGTGCCGGCCGGGGACCCGGTGCTGAGGCCAGGCGACTCCGACAAGCACCCTTCCCCGGATTGGACTCCGGTCGAGCGCCGCCGGCTGCTCGGGCTGTTCAGGCCCTACCGGCGACGGCTCGCCTCGGTGCTGATCCTGATTCTGATCTCGGCTGCTCTCGGCATGGTCTCTCCGTTCCTGCTGCGAGCGGTGCTCGACGACGCGATCCCCCGCAGCGACACCCAGCTGCTCGCCGTGCTGGTCGCCGGGATGATCGCGATCGCGATCGCGACGGGCGCGCTCGGCGTGGCGCAGACGCTGCTCTCGAACACCGTCGGCCAGCGGGTCATGCACGACCTGCGTGCCGCCGTCTACCGCCATCTTCAGCGGCTCTCACTGGCCTTCTTCACGCAGACTCGCACCGGGGAGGTTCAATCGCGGATCGCCAACGACATCGGCGGCGTGCAGACGGTCGTGACCAGCACGGCGACCTCGATCGTCTCGAACGTGACCACGGTCCTGGCCGCGACGGCCGCGATGTTCCTGCTCGACTGGCGCCTCGCGGTGGCGGCGCTGGGGCTGCTGCCGTTCTTCGTCTGGCTCACCCGCCGTGTGGGCGAGGAGCGCCGGCGCATCACGGCCGTTCGCCAGGACCGGCTTGCGGACATGTCATCGCTTGTTGAGGAGTCGCTCTCGGTCTCGGGGATCCTGCTCGGCAAGACGATGGGCCGCGCGCCCGAGCTTGCGGAGCGCTTCGAGGGCGAGTCCGCCGCGCTCGCGGACCTCGAGGTCCGCTCCCGCATGGCGGGGCGCTGGCGGATGGCATCCGTCCAGATGAGCTTCGCGGCCATGCCGGCGCTGATCTACCTGGTCGCCGGCCTCACGATCGCCAACGGCGGCGCCGGGATCACGATCGGAACGCTGGTCGCCTTCACCACGCTGCAGACGCGCCTCTTCTTTCCGGTCCAATCGCTGCTCTCGGTCGGCGTCGACGTCCAGAGCTCACTCGCCCTGTTCGAGCGCGTGTTCCAGTATCTGGACCTCCCCGTCGAGATCGAGGAGCGCGACGGCGCCGTGACGCTGGTGCCGGAGCGGGTGACCGGAGCGGTCAGCTTCGAGGACGTGGGATTCAGGTACCGGCCCGACGGCCCCTGGACGCTACGGGAGGTCGACCTCGACGTCCCCGCCGGGACGACACTCGCCCTCGTCGGCGAGACCGGGTCCGGAAAGACGACTCTGGCCTACCTGCTGGCGCGCCTGTACGACGTCCAAGAGGGCCGCGTCGCGATCGACGGCATCGACGTGCGAGACCTCTCGCATGCCTCGCTCGCCGCGGCGGTCGGCGTCGTCGCACAGGAGACCCACCTCTTCCACGCCTCGATCGCGGACAACCTGCGCTTCGCGAAGCCGGGCGCATGCGACGACGAGCTAGAGCAGGCGGCCCGCGCAGCGCAAATCCACGATTTGATCGAGCGACTCCCCGACGGCTACGACACGATCGTGGGCGAGCGCGGCTACCGGTTCTCCGGCGGCGAGAAGCAGCGCATCGCGATCGCGCGCACGGTGCTGCGAGACCCCCCGATCCTGGTGCTCGACGAGGCGACGAGCGCTCTCGACACGCAGACCGAGCGCGCGGTGCAGGCAGCGCTCGACGAGCTCGCACGCGGCCGGACGACCGTGGCGATCGCACATCGCCTTTCCACGGTGCGGGACGCCGAGCAGATCGCGGTGCTCGACGGCGGCCGGGTCGTGGAGCTGGGCGACCACGATGAGCTGATGGCGATCGGCGGCCGGTACGCGGCGATGGTCGCGGTCCAGGGCGGCGACCTGACACCTGCTTAGACTTTCTTCAGTACGGCGTCAGGTGGCGAAGCAACCCTCACAGCTCGCCGGCCAAGCCGGCGACGACCCAGACGAAAACCCCCACCCCGAGGAGGCGACGGAACCAGTTGACCCCTCCCACCGCCTCCTCCCACGCCCATACGCCGAGGCCGACGGTGAAGACCGCGCGGCCGACGTCGTGTGCGGTGCCACCAGCCACGGCGGCTAGCCCCCACCCCGCGAGCGCGAGCAGCAGCGGCGGGTTCGGGAACTGCACGATGGGGAAGCTGCGCGGCCAGCCGACCTGGCCGCGCCGCCAAAGCTCGGCGGCGGTCACCGCGCTAATGATCCACCTTTCTTGCGGGCGGCGGCGATCGACCGTCTGGCGCTACCATGCTCACCGAGCGATGAGGCTCGCTCTATAAGCGCGTCCTCAGGACGCTGATGGCCTCTACCGATACGTCAAACGTGTTCGTGGAGGTTCTATGGAGCCAGTCCAACTCGCCGCAGTCCTAGCCGCCACAGTCGTCCTCGCCAGCATGGTCTCGGTCGAGCTCGGGCTCTCGGTCGCGCTGATCGAGCTTGCCTTCGGCGTGGCGGTGGGCAATATCTTCAACCTCGATCCCAGCCAGGATTGGCTCGTGTTCGTGGCCAACTTCGCCTCGATCGTGCTGACGTTCCTGGCGGGGGCGGAGATCGACCCGGACGACTTCCGCGAGCGGTTCGGCACGTCGGTCAGCATCGGCATCGTTTCGTTCCTTGGGCCATTCGTGGTCGCTTCGCTCGTGGCCTACGGGTTGCTCGACTGGAGCGTGAAGGCGTCGCTGATCGCGGGCACAGCCCTATCGACGACTTCCCTCGCGGTCGTGTACGCGGTCCTGGTCGAGACCGGTCTGAACGCCACTCGGATCGGCAAGCTGATCATGAGCGCCTGCTTCGTGACCGACATGGGGACCGCTCTCGCGCTGTCGGCCATCTTCATCAAGCCCAACGGTTGGTTTCCCGCATTCCTAGTTGTGTCGGTCGTGCTGATTGTCGCGCTGCCGAAAATAGCGCCCTGGTTCTTTGGCCGCTACGGAGATCGGGTAATCGAGCCTGAGATCAAGCTGGTGTTCGTCTGCCTGTTCGTCCTGATGGTGCTCGCAGATGCAGCGAAGGGACACGCGGTCCTGCCCGCGTTCATTCTCGGTCTCGTGATGGCGCGCCACTACCAGCAGCACCGCAGCGAGCAGGAGCGGCTTCGCGTCGTCGCGTTCGCTTTTCTGACGCCGTTCTTCTTCTTGCGTGGCGGGCTGAGCGTTTCGCTCGGCGCGGTGTTCGCCAACCTCGGGGTGCTCGTGCTGCTGTTCGCCGCCAAGGTGGTGCCGAAGATAGGCTTGATCCTGCCGTTGGCACGAAGGGCCGTCCCGGAACACGCGATGTTCACGACGCTCCTGATGAGTACCGGACTGACTTTCGGGACGATCTCCTCGCTTTACGGACTGAACGCCGGCATCATCGACCGCACGCAATTCTCACTGCTGGTCACCGTCGTGGTGCTGTCCGCGATTGTGCCGACGGCGATCGCACAGCGCTGGTTTTCGCCCGATGTCGAGGCCGAGCGACGCGCCGATCGCGAGCTGCGCCCAGAGCCGATCCCGGCGGAGGAGTACGTCTGAGCCGTTGCTTGGCTCTACACCGTCACGACGATCTTGCCCTTCGCGCGACGCTCGTCGAGTTCACGCAGCGCGGCAGCGCCCTGGTCAAGTGGATAGACAGAGCCGACGAGCGGTCGCACCGCACCGGTGCGGATCAGATCGCCCAAGCGCGCGGTTGCGCCCGCTACGCCCGTTGGGTCGGTGGCGAGCACTCCGAACGAGCAGCCGCGCACGTCGACGTTGCGCAGCAGCAGGCGATTGACCTTGACCTCCGGGATCTCGCCCGAGGTGAACCCGACGACGACGATCCGCCCCTCCGGCGCGAGCGCGCGCAGGCTCTCCTTGAAGCGCTCGTTGCCGCCGACCGGGTCGACGATCAGGTTGACCGGCCCCGGCAGCTGTTCGCGGAAATCCTCCCCGATCACAACCGCATCCGCGCCGGCCTCGCGGGCGACCTCGCCCTTCTCCTTGGTCGAAACCGCAGCGACGACCTCGGCGCCGAGCGCCTTCGCGACCTGAACCGTCGCGGTGCCGACGCCGCCGGCGGCGCCGTGGACGAGCACCGTCTCTCCTTTGCGCAATCCTCCGCGACGCTCGAGCGCCGCGAGTGCCGTCAGGTAGTTGAGCGGCAACGCGGCGCCCTGCTCGTAGCTGAGCTCGTGCGGGAGCGGGAATGTCGCCTCGGGGAGGGCCGCGACCTGTTCAGCATGTGCGCCGAGGCTCAGCGTCATGACTCGATCCCCGACGGAGAAAGGCCCCGTGGCCGGAGCGCGGATCACGTCGCCCGCTGCCTCCCAGCCGAGCGTGAACGGCAGCGGCTGGCGCACCTGGTACTCACCGCGGGTCATCAGCAGATCGGGGAACGACACGCCCGCGGCCCGCACCGCCACGATCAGCTCTCCATCCGGCTCTGGGACGTCCGCGACAGCGACGGCGTCGGGCCCTTTCTCTGCAGTGACCAGCAGTGCACGCATCATTCCTCCTGAAAGCGTCGGTCGGAGACTGGACGCGGCCCAGTCGCCGCGCTACACAAATCGCGATATGTAATGATTGCCCGCCGCCGGAGGGGTCCGGCGATGGGTGCATTTTCACAGCTAAGGGGGAGGAACGCATGTCGCGCATACGCCTGGGTAAGGCAAGAACGCTGCTTGCTCGTCTCGGCGCTCGTTGCGCTCCGGCGCACCGCCGAACGGCACGGTCTCGTTCCAGCTGGTCTCGAGGGATACGGGACCGATCCGGACGCTCAACGTCCCAAACTGGGACTCGTCGACCGACGGGTTCTCGATCCAGTGGAACGATTTCGAGTGGCGTAACCCCTGGATTCGGCCAGACCTGGAGAAACCCGCTGGCTACCGCGGGTTTCTCTTTGGCCGCAATCGACCTCGCAGCCCACGGCGGCAATCAACCCCCCGGCAGTAGGTAGCATCCGCCCCAATCGAACCCCAGGAAGAGGTGCCAATGTACGCACGTGTCGTCAGATTCACCGATGTCAGTCCGGAGAGGATCGCCGAGGTCGTCAGCCGGGTCGAGGAGTCCGACGGGCCGCCGCCCGGAGTTGACTCATCCGGGTTCAAGCTGTTCGTCGACGAAGCACAGGGAACCGCCATCTTCGTCGGGTTTTTCGAGACCGAGGAGAAGATGCGCGATGCGAACGCGGTGTTCGAGCAAATGGACGCCTCGCAGACGCCAGGGACCCGCGCTTCAGTCGACCTCGCAGAGGTCAAGATAGAGCGCAGCATGTCCTGAAGCAAAGGCCCCTCGCCCACCGCAGGGTCGGCTCGGCATCGCCGAGCGTTGCCTATGCCGCGCTGGCCGCCGCGTCCGTCTGACCTGCGAGATCCCGGTTCTCCGGCACGAACTTGCTGGCGATGAACGTCGCGCCCTGAGGGTCGGCGATCACGGTCATCCTGACCCAGGGGGCATCGAACGGCGGCAGGATCACCTTGCCGCCCAGCTCGGTTGCCTTCGCGGCCGTGGCGTCGGCGTCGTCGACTGCGAACGTCACGTTCCAGTGCGCCGGAACGTCCGGCTGGTCGTCGGGGATCGGGTTGATGCTCGCCACGACGTCCTCGAAGCCCGCCGGAGCGCCGACCTCGGCCATCCGCTTGCGGATGTCGGGGTTGTCCTGCTCCAGGTGGTCGCCGTATCCGGGCAACGTCCACATCCCGGCGCCGCCGCCCAGCGACAGGGTCTGCCAGCCGAACACCGAGCCGTAGAAGGACTTCGCGCCTTCGACGTCGCGGGTGTTGAGCCCGTTGAAGTTCAAGGAACCGTTCTCGTTGACGATGCGCGCGCCCTTGTGCTCCTTCGCCTGCCAGACGCAGAACGCCGCGCCCTCGGGATCCGCGAACACCGCCATCCGCCCCGCGTCCATGACGTCGAACGGGTCCATCAGCGCCTTGCCGCCCGCGTCGAGGACCTTGGACGCGGTCTGATCCGCGTTCTCGACCCAGACGTAGGTGTTCCACATCGCCATCGGCGGCGCGCCCTCGGGGATCGACCCGACGGCGGCGACGTCGCCGCCGCCGCGAATCCGCGCGATGAAGTACTTGCCCTCTGACTCCGGCGGCATCACGTCTTGGCACTCCCAGCCGAAGAGACCGCTGTAGAAGTCAACCGCGGCCTCGGGATCTGGCTGACTGGTGTCGATCCAGCACGGGACGCCGGGGATGTATCCGTCTCGCTCGGGCATTGCTGCTCCTTTCGGTCGTTTTACTAGATGAAAGCTCGCGTCTCGATGTCTTCCCCTTAGTGAGAAGGGCCATCATTTTCAACATGTCGTAATCGCCCGGGCAGTATCCCGCAGGGCCACACTTAGGTGCGCACTCCGCATCTGCCGAGAGTGCCCCTTCGCGTGGACCGAAAATGGCCACGTGCTGCAAATCGCGCGGAGCAACAGCCCGGCTTTGGCCGGCCGCGGAGCGAACTGTCTACTTCATGGGCTGTAGCCGACCCGGGATACTGCGGCGACATCATCCAGGCGATAGCGGATTACGCCGAGGATGCTGTGCTCAAAACGGCCTTCACGGGCGCTGACTCCGATCACCTGATTAGGGCCGGTCTGCATTCTGCGACTAGCCGAGCAGCCTGACCGAGTCGAGCTTGGCTCTAGGTGGCGGCGAGAAGGCCCTGGGCGGGAGCGCGCGGTGGAATCCCGTGCTCGAGCACCTCGCAAAACAGCGCGACGACCAAGGGGTCGAACTGCCTGCCGGCGCAACGGCGTAGCTCGGCCATTGCCTCCTTGGAGGTCAAGCTCGCACGGTAGGAACGGTCCTGTGTCATCGCGCCGAACGCGTCACAGACACCGATGATGCGGGAGCCAATCGGGATCTCCTCCCCCCGCAAGCGATCGGGGTAGCCCTTGCCGTCCCAGCGCTCGTGCGAGGAGCGCACGAGCTTCGCGATCGGCCTCAGCGCCGGCGCCACGCCGAGGATCCGCTCGCCCACCAGTGTATGGCGGTGCATGAATTCCCACTCCTCTTCGCTGAGGGGACCCGGCTTGTCGAGGATCGCCTGCGGGATCGCGATCTTGCCGATGTCGTGGAGCTCGGCGGCTCGGGCCACCTCGTCCAGCTGCTCGCCGTGGATGCCAGCCCGGAGCGCGACGGCGCGCGCCAGCCCGGTCACGCTCTTAAGATGCTCGTCCATGTCAGGCTGGCGCTCATGAAGCGCCTTCAGCAACACGTCGCTGGATTGGCGCCTGGCCGAAGAGGTCCGCTGGTCCTTGGCCGCGTACATCCGCTGGTCGGCAAGTTGTAGAGCCTCGTCCACACCGACAGACTCATCGGGTATCGACACGCTCCCACAGGACGCCGTGATCGAGAAGTGCTCGCCGCGCTCGGCCAGCGACACCCGGGCCGACATCACGACATGCTCGGCGTTGTTCGCCGTCCCCTGGATCAGGGCGCAGAACTCGTCGCCTCCCATTCGATACGCGATCCCGTGTCCGGCCACCGCGGCCACGAGCTTTCGCCCAAGGCGGACCAGCAGCTGATCGCCGGCCGGATGTCCGAAGGTGTCGTTGTAGCTCTTGAAGCCATCGAGATCGAAGAGCGCGAGGGTATGTGACTCGCGCTTGCCGGCGTGCCCGATCGAGTTCGCGAGGTCGACCATCAGGCGACGACGGTTGGGCAGCCCTGTGAGGGCGTCTGTCAGCGCATGAGTCTGGCTTTCCTTGAGCATGTGAGCGTTCTCGAGCAGGGTCAGGCAGAAGCGCACGACAACGACCGCGAGCACGGCGGCGGCCAGCGCGGTGAGCGCCGGCATTTGCTCGGCCCACCCGATCTCGTATGCGAGGAGCAGGCAGAGCGAGCTCATCGCCGAGAGGCCGAGAATCGCGATCGGGACGAACCCAGCGGCGTTGCCCGCCCTGGCGACGCGGCGTCGAGTGGTCGCCGTGGCGGCGAGAGTCAGCGAGCCGAACGCCCAGAGCGAGGTCACGAGCGAAGAAGGGAGCAGTTGGTCGTCGGCGACGGCGCTCACGTACAGGCTGTCCCCCAGCGCCAAGAGCGAGAAGGCGGCGATGAAGCCCCATCCTCCCAAGCCGAGGTGCCAGCGTCCCAGCAGCGCGATCGCTCCGAGGAAGCCGAGGATGAACAGGTCCGAGATCGCGTATCCGAGCTGCCCGTCAACGATCCGGGTCTCCACACCCGATCCGGCGAGCGCGGCATGGAAGACGAATAGTGACATCAGCGCCGAGAGGGCAAGTCCGCCGATCACGCCATCGAGCCAGAGCGAGTTGTGCCAGTCGCGTAGGCGGCTCTTGACTAGCAGCACGATGCTGAGTAGCGCCCCGATGTAGAAGATCGCGGCCATGTAGTCGGGTGGTGCAGGGAAGGTGACGGGGGCGTCGGGAACGACGATGTAGTAGAGCTGGCCGGTCCAAGCGCAGAGCGCGAGGGCGCAAACCGCCCACAGGAGACGCTCCTCCTTCACGAGAATCACCCGCGCAAGGACCACCGCAGCGGCGGTGCCAAGGGCGGCGCTCCTGATGACCAGACCACCGCCGATGAAGTTGCCTGTGATGACCGCGATCCCAATCAGAACGAGCAGCGCACGAAGCGCCTTTATCGCTATCGTCGGCACGGGCCGCTCTTCTTCTGCGGCGCGCTTTGGAGGTCCAGTCTTCGCTGGCGCGTTCTTCGCATCTTTAGCGACGCTCCCGGATCCGTCGGCGCTGGCGGGCCTTACGTCAGTGGACGGTCCGCGGTGATGAGGGTCGGCTCCGGTGCACGGCTCTCGATCTGTCGATCGAAGCTTTTGGAACCGCGGACTGCAGACATCTTGATCTGCCTGGTTGCCGAACATATGTGACCTGCCTTTTCGTGACCCGTAGTCCCGGGGGTGCCGGTCCTCGAATTGCGCTCGATGGCTGGGGGGCGGAAGCCCAGTGCCGGCCTGGGCAGCCCGACGGGCTGAGGTGGGCAGGTAAGCGGCCGTCACCTGACCTATCGGCAGCAGCGGCCCTCGCTACGACTGCAAACTCGCAACATCTGTCCGTGGCGACCGAAGTAGCGTCGTAGGGTCCGCTCGCCCATGAAGAGAGGATCGGTTTCACGGTGTGATCGAGCCACTCCCGCTTTCGCGTGGGGGTGTTGCACAAACGGCCGCGTCGAGCCCGCCGGGGATGCGAACGGCGCCGACTGCAATAAGAGAGGGGTCCGAAGACCCCCGATCGGGCTGTTGCGATCGCCCCAGGAGTGGCGGTGGAGCTTCAGGAGGTTGTGAATGGCGGCAATCAGGCTCCATTCCGAGCGCGCGGCCGCCTGGCCTCGTCGTTTGAAGCGCTCCATCCGCCGGTTCGACTTGATCTGGCGAAGACCGGCTCGACCGTGCACTGTCTGCGCGAGTAAAGATCGTCACCTTCTCGGTGGCCGTCGCTCTTCGCATGAACTCATAGGGCCCGCCGCGCCGTTTCTTTCGTGGTCGGTTGCGAGTCGTGTCGGGAGCGACGATCGGTGTCATGCCTCGTTCTCTCAGTGCATCGATATGACCGTTTGACCAATAGCCGGCGGCGACCACGATTTGCTCCTCGGGGACCACCGTCTGGGCGTTGTAGGCGGGGATGAAATTGCGGCCGAACTTCATCCGCCGCGCGTCGGGGTCGGTGGTGCTACCTCTGCGCGGCCCGATCCTCGCGGAGCTGCGGTCCTTGCTTTCGACCGAACTTCCGCACGTCGGGCGGCTTCCGGAGCGGGACGACTACCTGCTCTACCCGATCCGTCAAGTCCCGACTGGCAGGGGACTGGAGGGGCAATTTCTTCTGACGAGGCGGGCTTTCCCCAAGACAAAGCCGAGCCCGCAGTCCATTCATCGGTGGTGGTATCGCCAGGCGCAGGCCGCGGGGCTCGTAGGCCCGGAGTAACGAGCGGACTCAACATGCATCGCGCCCGGCAACCTTCGCGACCGAGCTGCGCCGAGTGGCGGGGATCGACGCCGCGTCCCACGCGCTCGGTCACGCGGACCTGAACACTACGCTTGGCATCTATGGGCATCGCGATGAGTCCGACCTTGAGACCGCGATGGACGCCTAGGCTCCCTGGCTCGAGCGCGACGGGCCAATCGTTCCTCTACAAGATTGAGCCGCTTTTTCGCTTTTTAATGCCCTGGAAGTGGACCCGGACGCAAAGAATTCGAACCGCTGCGCGAGTCGACCTAGAGGCAACCCTGGTTGAGCCGGCTCCGGCGCCCATCTATCAGCAGATCGCACCGAAAGCCGAGCACCTTCGGGAGCTTGGGCTGAGCGACAAGGCGATCGCTCGGCTTCTGGGAGTCAGCGACAAGACGGTAGCCAAGGCCACATCCTGGCCGCCCCAGTCACCTTAGAGGCTCATCGCCCTGGATTGAGCCCTAGCCAATTCGCCCTGGTGTTTCTTTCGGTAGGTCAATGCCGATCACCTCGCCATTGGCCGCACTTGGAATGCTCCGAGGGACTTGAACCGACGTCAGAGCAACGTCAGGAGGAAGGTCGAACACGACTACCCCTTCGTGCCAAAGCTTTGGCTGAAGCCGCTCAGCAAGAAACAAGTGGCGACAATGCCTCCCAAGCGCCATGGGCTCGGCGCCGCCTGACCAAGCTTCATACACCGTGCCGTCTTGATCACGGAGAAGAACATCTGTCCCGTAAAACTGCACGGGCGCCTTGCTCTTGTTTCTGATCCTTAGTTGCGCGAAGGCGAACTCGCCCAGTGGCTTCACGTCAGGCGGCACGGAGTCTGACGCGAGTAGCGCGATGTCCGTAATCTCGATCTCGTAGTTGTCGCCGCTTGCGTGGCCAATGGGTTCGCCCATCTTCGGATCGAGTTCGAGCCACTCAAGCTGACCAGAGGACCGCGGCTCAGCGACTACTGCCGCATCAGCAGGCCTGTGGCTCTGGGCCTCCATTGCTTCGATGTTCCGTTCGAGATCCGCCATGTCCACGAAACCAACATGAAAGAGGAGCCTCCAGCCTCTGACCCATTGCTCCGTGCAGCCAGCCCTAGCCCCGCGCTCAAGAAGCGCTTCACATTCCTGGCTGGCTTGCGGGATGGTAGGTATGTCCGCCCCCTTCTCGAGCGCTGTGCCGTTTGCGACCTGGGTCGCTGCGTTGACTACAGCGACGACCTTGTCTCGTGACCCACGATCGAGTCGGAAGGTCGGGTACCGCTTCCGACCCGAGATCCGAAACTGAACCGCATCGTCATAGATCTGAACTCCGATCAGCTTCGAAAGAGCGATCTCCTCAGATGCCTGTAGGCCCACGAAGACAATTCTCTGAGAGGTCACGAGCAGCTGCCCCCGATCGGTCTCCTGGATACCTCTAGTGGTCTCCGTTTCCGTTCCGGTCAGTCGCCCACGCTGATAGGCGACACCATCTCGAAACTCGAAGCTGAGCGCATGTTGGTCGAGCACCAGCTCCTTGACGCGAACTTCGTCGAGTCTCACGGCATTTTCCTGTATGTGCAGGATCTCCCCCTCTTTCCCGGGGACCTCTCTTGGCATTGGCTTGCTCAAAAGACGACCATCGTTTGCTGCTCCAACCGCGCATGTGATCGCCAGGTCGGAAAAGGGTGGAGCCCAGCCGCTGGTGGTCAGGCCTCCGAGGACCGTGCCAGCCTGCGTCAGAATTGTCTCCTCCCACCACGACAGGCGATCGTCCTCCACTAGTTGTCTCGCCAGCGCGTGGAGTGCCCCGAGTTCGATATCGGCGACATCTTTAGGGCGGAGGTCGTGACCTGGTTGCACCTTGCGAAGCTCTGGAAGCGCCTCAAGCGCCGCTAAAGGCCCGTCGTAGAGAGGTTGCAGGGCGTCTCGATATCCGTCCGCCTGGGTCTGCCGACGTGCCTCTAGGAGCGCGATTTCCTTCAGTTCCTCCTCGTGGAGGATGTGTTCACATTCCTTGCAAGTGTCCAGCATGATGAAACGACGGGAGAACTTCAGCGAAGCGCCGCAACGAGAGCACGTCTTCATGGTCGAGAAGCCGACAGCCGCATCGACACCTCCGTGTATCTACAGCCCATTGATCTCAGCGTCGAAAAGTCCACTTCCGATAAGGATGCCCACGTCCCGCTCAATGAGGTCCAGCAGTCGTTCGGGAAGATCGGGCCACTTTTCTCCCAGATAGTCCTGCGGGCCGTAAACACGGGCCATGTAGCGGCGCCGTGGATGCACTGACAGACCAGCGGCGTCGAGACTCGTACAGGCCTCCTCAAACCTTTTCGAGAGCAGAACCTCCTCGGGCGCCTCCGGTCGCGCTTCGACGATGAAATGCACATCCTCGAACTGGTTGGTGAACTGCACAACCATCGTCGCGCTGCTTTTCGCGGCCGGTACACGAAAGCCGAACCACACCGATTGTCCTCCCTTGACTACCGAGACCTGATCGTGCTTGCCACGCCTGTAGGGCGCGACAAGTACCTCTATCGTGCGGTCCGGATACCGCGTGGTCAGGGCTTGCTCGATGAGCGCGCCGGTCCGCCCCTGAATCTCGGCAAGGAGCCGCTGGACGAGATCGCGACCATTGAGGAAACTTCCCCAAGAGCGAAGGAGCTGGTCGTCAACACGGGTCATTCCAAGGTCTCCCTGTTCGTCGAGGAGGTCCAGAAGTAGCATCCATTGTTGGGCGACTTGGGAATCTTGCGGTTGTAGCTCACGGAGATCTTCGAGAATCCTTGCCCAGCGAACGGAGCCTAGCCAGGTCGGGTTCTTGTCGGGATCGGGCTCGCCGTAGCCAGGTACATCTCGCGTTATAGCGATGAGTCCGCGACGCGGCACGTGAGAAGGCAGGAGTTCTAGAGCCCGGAGGTACCGCTTGACCTGGTCGTGGCCGTACCCAGCACCAAGCTTGTTCTCGACGAATAGGGTGAAGTTCTCTTCCTCAAAGCGCAAATCTACGCGACCCAACCCGCGATCTTGATCGAGGTCGTACAGGCTCGACTCTCGAGTGCACCGAAGCGTGGTCGGCACCGGTTGTATCTGCATCTTCTCGACGTTCGCACCGTGCGCGTCTCGCCGCGCAGCTCCGACAAGGACAGACGCAAAGGCTCCCGCGAACGCCGGGTCCACGCCGGCTACCTCAGCGACGACACGGCTGAGCTGAGCTTCGTCCCCGACCCTGCGTAACCCACGCAGGAGGGAGAGCTTCTTAGGGGCCTGTGCCGCGGAGGGGGGTGCATCCACAGAACGAAATCTAGCTTCCCTGAACGACCAATCGGGCCATGCGACGACCAGGAGCACAGTCCAATGATCGGCAACCTACTTAAAGCGAAGCTCTACGACGCGATGGCGCAGGGTGTCGAGCGTCGCTTGCGCTCTTTCGTTCTTCTCGTAAGGCCCCGGCATCACGAATACGTCCGATCTCTCGACGCGAAGATCGGGGATGAAGCCGTTGCCCTCGAAGTCGCCAAATAGTGCAGTCGCGGCTCCCTTGAAGGCAAAAATGATCACAGGTACTCCGGCCTTTGTCAGCTTGTCTTCTAGATCTGCGAGACCGTGCTTCAGCTCATCGCTGCTTAGCTGATCAGCGCTTGCGGTCGGCCGCTTCACGACATCTGTAAAGCCCACACCCGCTTCGAACGCCGCATCATCTTCGTAGCCTTCGAAGCACTCGGGCATCAATCCGAGAAACCTAAGGCGGCGCCACAGTGTCCGACCGGTGTTTCCCTGCCAATAATGGCCAGCTGCGACGCTGAGAGGGGCTGGGTTAATTCCAACGACGACTGCGAGCAAGCCAGGTCTAAGGAGGTCTTCGAGCGTGACAACTGACTTACCCATCCACTTGGTCTCGACCCTGTGGCCGGGATCCTCTGAGAGAGGCGGGACCTTTGTGTCGGCGTCGGCGCGATCGCTCCGCGAAGACGAGAGGTACGGAGGCGCAGGAGTTGTGCGACTCCTGCTGCCACGCGTGTGCGAAGCGCGATACTCGGTAAGCAATTGGTGAGCTTCCTCATCGGAGAATCCATAGCGCTGATGCTTGATGTGACCGGCGAGCAGCGGATGCCCTGCTGCCTTCCTGTCACGTAGCCAGTTGCGGAACTGCAGTCCCGTAACCCCGAGCGCCCGAGCCAGCTCGTTGGCAGTGACGATGTTGTGGTCGGGGCCCATCAAGTGCACCAACGTCAGCACAGTAGACAACCTTCTGCACGATCGCACGATAGTTCGCGCTGCCATTCCGTCAATCGATCAGCGACGGGAACGCGGTTCGCGAGCCGTGCGGATTGAACCCGGGCTCCATAAAAACACCTAGCTGCCAAGAGCTTTCCGATAAAGCGAAGCCATGTTGTCGAAGACGCGCTTACTTACCGCTTGACGGTCCTCGTCCCATAGCTCGGCGAGCCCCTCGACCACGCGACTCATGTCGCTCGGATCGCCAGGGCGCGACCCCACTCGGGCATAGGGGCCATCTGACTCGGTCAAGACCCGGTCGGCGGGCAGGCCTTCCAAGATCCTCCGTCCTTTCTTGGATCTGAGCATGGCCAGGTTGATCGAGAAGTAGAAGCCGCCCTGCAAAGCTTCCTCCATGACTCCCAGTGGTCCCGAATACCAATGGAGAATCGCCGAAGCGCGAGCTTGCTTTAGTCGCTCGACGGTCTCCCTTTCGGCCCCACGGGAGTGAACCGTCAAGATCTTCGATCCGATCGACCTGTGGCTGAGAACACGTTCGAGAACGTCGATCTGGGCCCCGAGGGTTGGCTTTCCAACGCTAGATCCGTCCAAGCCGACCTCGCCGACATAGTCGGTTTTCTCGATCAAACGATCGAAGAGGGACGTTTCCAAGGGTCCGAGCTGGGCCGCGCGCAAGGGATGGAGCCCGACCGCGATCCGCACTTGGTCTCGCTCGCCCAGGCCAACGACCAGCTGCTGGTAGCTCGATGCCGTCTCTGTAACTGCGATCACGATGACGCCGTTTTTGCGAGCTAGGTCCAAAACACGGCCTGGATCCGGATAGCGGTCGATATGGCAGTGGGTATCGACTAGACGCATGATCAAGTAATCAGGGTCCGCAGCCCGGCGCCGCCTCCATCCTCGATCCACCTCTTCAACTCTGCCCGGCCGCGCTCGTAGACGCCAAGGAAGTCTTGGATTTCGCCGGCGGGGATTGGACCGTTGCGGAGGATGTCGGAAGGCTGGGTGCCACGACGCAGATTTGCCGCGAGGGCGCGGATCGAGGCGCTTGTCTTCTCCCACTCGGGATCGATGACGTCGGTATCGGTGAGGGCGTCCCAGGCATAGTCTCCGGCTTGGTCTTCGCCAATTCGATGCATCGCTGCCCGACGGATCAGACACGGGTAGCAGTACCCGCAATCACCTTGGTCTTTCTTGCGCCAGCGGACCGACTCGGGATGGGAGCACGAGACTGACATGTCGGCGACGCTGCGCAAGAAGGAGCCCTCGGCGCACGATTCGAGTGCCTCACCTTTGGTCTTGAGCCGATACGGATTCTCGACCGGGTTGGTGATCCCCAAGCTATCGAGAACTCGGCCCAGCATGGCCATGAAATGAGGGTGGGTTGTCCGAGTGCTCAGGCTTCCGACTCGGGAACCGATCAAGGGCACGTTGACTCCGATAAAGCCGTTCTCGGGGACCAGCAAGGGGCAATCCTCTCCGAGCGAAGAGGCCACGGCTAGTCCCGCTGCCAGGAAGAGCAGTGAGCGGGCCCGCGTGGTGATCTCGTGCTTCTCCGAAAGAGGACGAGCCTGGTCCGAGTGCGGGGGATGCGGTCGCAGGTAGAGCTGGCGCAACTCGGCCATGGAGTCCCCGAATTGGCGTCGGAGCGAGCTTGCCAGGACCTTTTGCGTTTGATGAGGGATACCACTCTCGTAGTGGCCGACTAGGAGGAGTTTCTTGCCGCCTGCGATGGCGTCGACTGCACCCGCCAATGAGTCGAGGCCGCCCGAGAAGAGGCAGACGGCGTCGCGGTCATGATCGACAGGGAGCTGGTTCGCTTCGCCTTGGCCTCGATCATCGCCGACGAATTTGAGCTGCCAATGATCGCCGCTGAGAAAGTCGAGAGCACGACGGAGGTCGGCCGAGGTACCCGACCATAGGTCTGGATCGGAAACCGGAACCTCGAGTTCAATCTCCCGCGTCCACTGATCTGAGGTCGTGCAGCGAAGGAGGATCTTGTCCGTGCAATACACAGCACCACCAAGGCGCAGGAGGTCGGCGGCGACAGGCGACGGGTCGAGGCGGCGGAGGAGGTTGCCACCAACCTGGATAGTCGAAGCATTCTCCCTGCCAAAATCATCCAGAACGACCTCAGTTGCAGGAGGGATCACCTGCCCGTTGTGAGTCCGGACTTGGACGACGCTCATGTGTCCTCCAGGTCCTCGATCTGCTCGAAGGTGGCCTCGACCACCCCCTCGATGAGGTCGTGACCTGTCTTGCCCTCCCAGTCGAGGTCGAGCGCCTTGTTGCCCTCCAGCCGGAGGCGGACGAGGCTGCGGATGTAGTCGCGAAGCTCCCGCTCTCTCGCGCGTGCGACCTCGGCGTCTAGGTCACGCAGTTTGATGTCGATCCAGGGGAGCAGCCTCCTGTAGATGTAGGCGGCCAGAAACTGTTCGACGGCCCTGACGACGCCTTCGGAATCGAGTTGTACTTCTTCGAGTTCTTCGAAGGTCTCGCCGGCGAACAATTCGTCGTAGAGATCACACACAGCGGCACGGACCGCCTGCTGATCTAGATCGGAACCGTCACCGGCTATGGCATCGAGCAACCCTGCGAGGACCTCGAGCCGGTTCCGACCGACGAGATGCCCGAGACCGGCTGACTGCAGTGCATCGGCCAGGCCGGCACTGGCGATTCCGGACAAGAGACTTGCGACGCGCTGGGCCGATCCGATTGCTGCCCGTGAACTGCTGAATGCCCCGCCGGCACCACCTTGGGTGTCGACCCAGCGCTTGAGGACCCGGGCCGCTCTCTCCGAGCCTCCCCGCTTGGCGTAGTTCGAGACCCCGCGTTTGAAACCGGTCCAGGCTCCTCCGGTTCCACCCCCACCGTGGTCGCTCGCGGTCCCCATCGCTACTTGCGTGCCTGCCTGACCGCTTTCCTTAGCTTGGTTGGCCCGGCCTCGTCCCAGCGATCGAGCATCGTATTGGCTCGGCCGTCGCCCGGGAAAAGAGTCATGAGTTGCGGGGCTAGAGCCATCGGGATCCGGTTAGCCTGGATCTGTTCCAGCGTTGAGAAGAATTGATCGGCCACGTCTTCGGCCTTGCTAGCCAGACTGGCGGCGGCACTCATGGCCGGCGAGCTGGGATCCCGCCGGGCCACGTCGAAGATCGCTCCAGCGATCTCTTGTAG
Organism: Solirubrobacterales bacterium; assembly: GCA_038330145.1. Classification (GTDB taxonomy): domain Bacteria; phylum Actinomycetota; class Thermoleophilia; order Solirubrobacterales; family JBBDJG01; genus JBBQNR01. The sequence goes on along the minus strand of JBBQNR010000012.1, from coordinate 25,271 downwards.
TTGCGCCGAATCGAGCCCGGTGGCCTCGTCAACGGCTCCACCTTGAATCGCGTCTGTGTCTGAGCGCATCCTGGCTAGGAGCTGCTGCAGTTCGGGGCTAAGACGAGCCGCCGGGGCTGCTGGAGAGAGTCGATCTCGGGAGAACGAGAAGTAGGGCGAAAGGACCTCACCCGCCAGTGGCGGGTCGAGCTGAAGCCAATCTTTGACCTCCTTCTTGCTTGCCCAGACCTCGACCTCGGAAGGCGCATCATCGACCTTTTCGTCGCGAGCCAAGCGCTCTGCTACGTCGAGCTCTGAAGGGATGCCGTCAGCGGCGAGTTGCCACTCGAAGAGCTGCTCAAAGGGAGCCAAGTCGCGGGCGGTTTCCAGGACCATCAGCTTGGCCAGGATCGCCGGTTTCAATTCGATGTCGCGCTTAGCCGCCGTCCGCTGGCGTAGGAGCAGGGTGTTCAAGAAGCGCTTTATCTGTCGAGGATTGCCGCGCAACCCCTTGGCTAGGGGGACGGCGATTTGCTCGGTTAGAGCGAAGGCCTCCCCCAGACTCTCACTCGGCTTACCGATCACCTCCTTGGCGATGCCAGCGTTCATCGCCACAGCGAGATGATTCTTGTTCCGCTCCTCCCTAGCGCGCTGCAGCAGCTCGTCGAACTTCTCCGAACCGTGGAGTTCGGCGAAGAGAAGATTGACGTAGGTCTCGGCCTCTGGCTCGGAGAGCGGAGGGACCGTGACCATGACTTGGAGCATTTTCTCCAGGTAGTCGCGGCCAAGGTTTTCGTCGCCCTCCTTGTGCGACGGATAGCGATCATCGAGCGCCGCCTGAACAATTCGCTGGTGGGCACCGATGACGTAGGCCGTCCCAGGCGCATGGAGAAAGAGCCGGACGGCCTCGAAGGTGTCGACGATTGTTTGGGTCGAACAACGGTCGAGATCGTCGATGAAGACGACGAGGACCTGGATCTCGCCTTCGACGGCATTCATCATGTCGGCGAACTGGGTGTGAAACTCGGCCACCGATTCGTAGGCCGAAACTCGATCTTCGCCGTCGTCCTTCTTGGCCGTCACAACCTCGGCGGCATGGCCAGCCAAAGCTGCCTCTTGGGGTCCCAGCCCGGCCATGACCCCGCCCCCCGTGACCAGGGTTCTCATAACGCCGATCGAGTGCGCCTTAGCGCGGAGATCCCCCAGGCTCTTGCCAATCTTCTCTCCGAGCGCCTTGTTGGCCTCAACCTCGGCATCGAGGCGATCGAGGACCGCGGTCATCAAAGCGGCCTTGATGTCCTGGTAGTCCTCGAAACGCCAGGGCGAGAATGCAACGCAAGGGAACTTGCCTTCATGTTCGTCGGCTTCCAGCCGATTCTTGGTCATCGCCATCAGGGAACTCTTTCCGGAGCCCCAGTCTCCGGTCACACCGACGGTGACAGGAAGAAGGCGAGGATCTGTCAGGACGACTTCGAGGCTGTCGACCAGGAAGTCGAAGCCGAGCAAGTCGATCGAGGTTTCATTATCGGCCCACATCTTTCGGTGCGGAACGAATGTAGCGAGGTCAGCGTGGGCCTGAGTTCCCGCTCGCGCGTTAGAGCGGGCGCGTGGCCGCGGCCATCTCGAGCAGCGGGCCGCTCCTGTCCGGGCCAGGGAAGGAAGCCGCCCCTAGGCCGATCCCATAGCGATGGTCGATCCCCGAGGACCGCTCCGGAAGATCGACCTTCGCTCGGCTGGTTAGGCTCCGACCTCATGTTGAGCATTCCTATGCCCTCAGCACCCACAGCCAGCTCGCCCTCCGTGCGAGCTGTGATGCGTGGCAACCGCAAGTTCGACACAGGTCCGGAAGCTGCCGTTCGCTCGGCCCTGCACCGAGCAGGGGCTCGGTTCCGGAAGCACGCAAGGCCGTTGCCGGGCTTGAACTGCACCGCGGACATCGTCTTCAGACGCGAACGACTCGCCGTGTTCATCGATGGCTGCTACTGGCATGGCTGTCCGGAGCACGGGACGCAGCCGCGAACCAACGCCGCGTACTGGAGCGCGAAGATCGCAAGGAACATTGAGCGTGATCGGCGCAACGACGCAGCGCTATTGAAGGCCGGCTGGCTCGTCGCGCGGGTCTGGGAGCACGAGAACCCCGAGGAAGCCGCCGCACAGATACTCAACCTTCTAGGGACGCGCCGGGCTGATGCCGGGCTTTGACGAAATCCGTTGGCGGGCCGAGACCAGCTGGCAGGGGTCGCCACCGACGCCACGCGAGGCCTGGAACGCGTTTGGTGCGCCGGGCGTAAGCGAGTGGCTCCGAGATCGGCTCGAGGATCGAGTTGCCGGTTGCCCATTGCTTCAAGCCGGAATCGCACAGGGGCTCCGGGAGAACGGACTCTCGGGAGGCGAGCTACTCGGCCGAGCGCGTCAGGGGCTTGGTCGTGCGATCCGCCCTTCGACGCTTGATCGGCTTCTTGAAGCCGACTTGGAGCCAGCCGCGTGGAAGATCGCGTTCACAAACCTCGTGTCGGGCCGCTTCACGGAGATCGCATTTAAGGATGCCTACGAGGAGCCGTTAGGTCTGGCTGGCGTCGAGCTATACGAAGACGTAGCAGCCCGCAGCTTCCTCGACTTTCGTCTCACAGCCCCTGACCCGCCGGACGGCTTTGCGCTCAGCGTGAACGTCAAGAATGCGGGCCGGCAGATGCGACAGGCACAGCAGTTTTTTCGGCTCGAACCGGCGGACACACTCCCAATCGCGACGTACAAGGCGTTCGGCGCCGCCGCGGCGCCGATCCCGCCCCTGCTTTACGTCTTCTTGGTCGACTGGACTCTCCTCGACCGCCTGCGAGAAACGTTCTGGGAGGACGTTCTGAACGAGGACGAACGGACCGTATTCCGACTTCTCACAAGCTTCAAAGGGTTCTCTCGCGACCTTGAGGACGACTTCATCACGGCCACCGTCGACGGCCGACTCGCCCAATTGCGCGCCGGAGTTGGGTACTTGGAAGGCGCCGAGTTGCCATTCCGAGCTGTCTCAGCGGCGCGTTGCCAGGCGATCTTCTACGAGGAGCACGCGCGGAGCCCATACGTCTATATCCGGCGCATGAACACCGACCCGAACGTCCACATCAGCGTTGCCAAGGAGACTCTCGCGTTTCGCGACGTGATCGATCGTCACCTTTGCACACCGCAAGGTCGAGCGGCTCTTATCGAGGGACTCCGGCGGACCAAGCCCATGGCGATACCCGACCCGTCGCTGTAGATAACAAGCGTCAGACAGCTGTCGCAAGCGATTCTCCGACAACCTCAAGACGCTGCAAGGTGTCGGAGATCGCTGTCGCCATGACCTCGCCGAGGTGTGGCGGTACTGCGTTGCCGAGCTGCCGCTGCTGGTCTCTGCGAGATCCACAAACCTCAAACTCATCCCGAAAAGTCATGAGGCGTTTGACCTCGGACACACGCAGCCTGCGGTTCTCCCAGTGGAATGGCCCGACCCATGGGCCGGGCTGAGCCTGGATCGTCGGAGCAGGCTGATCGGGATGAAGCTTGAGCAAGAAGGTCCAGTAGCGGGTTCGCCACTTGAAGCGAGGCTTCGGGTGTCCGCGCTTGGCGGTCCAAAAAAGATAGTTGTCGCCCGGAGGCACTGCCTCCAGCTCCTCTCTGAATGTGCCTTTCACGACCTCCTCCGGCTCATGCGGATTCTCGGCCGCCGCCAAGCCCTCAAGCGCCTGTGATGCAGTTACGTGGAGGGGCAGGGTCTGGTCCCATTCCGATCTCGTCTCGTGCGGCCCTGAGTGAGTGGGAGCCGGCCACGAGAACTTCCAGAGGGCGCTCGGGCAGTCGAGCAGGTCATTTCGGATCCCGACCGCAAAGAGGCGCTGCCGCCGCTGCGGAACCCCATGATCAGCTGCAAGCACGATCTTGTGATCGAACGAGTAGCCCGCAGCCTGCACGCGGCGCACGAAGCGGTTAAGGACCGGCCGATTCTGGTTGTTGTAGGCGAGCCCGTAGACGTTTTCCATCAGATACGCCCTAGGGCGAACTACCTCGAGCACGTCGACAAAGCTATCGAGCAATGATGCCTTCGGGTCCTCACCGGCGCGTTTGTACGCGAGCCAGTAGCCGCTCTTTGAGAACGGGGTGCAAGGCGGGCCGCCGTGGAGAAGATCGATGTTGCCAGGCTCCGCATCTGCAGCTTCGAGCAGCGCACACGGATCTAAATCGACTACATCACCAAAGATCCGATCGCTGGTCAGCGTAGGGAAGTAGCGATCGCGATTGGCCCTGAGCGTCTCCTGCGCGATCGTGTCATTCTCAACCGCAGCCACCGTCTCGAACCCCGCCGCCTCGCAGCCGAGGTCAAGGCCCCCCGCGCCGGTGAACAGACTGATGGCCTTCATCTTGGGCAAACTACTTGCCGAGGGCGCGTGCGACGCGCACACGGCGCGTGAGGTTCCATCGGAAGAGGCGCGATCGTGTGCTTTTTCCCGGGTCGACGTTGATAGGTTCTGTCTATCATGGCTAGCGGACGCACCTTCACTCTCTCCGAGCTGGCAAGAAACCTTGGTGCGCCGCAGCACAAGCTGATCCACCTTTGCGAAAAGGGAGCGATCGCCCCGGAGTTGCAGGATGCCGCGGGGCGTGGCTCAAGCCGACTGTTCTCGGCCAGAAACTTCCTCGAGTTCGCGATTGCCCTTCGCCTTCGATCGATGATGCTCCCTGTTGCGGCGGTCGGTGCGATTCTGCACGTGCTCCGGGGCCTTGAGCGGATGATCCAGAACGACGTCCCGGAGTTCTCGCTCCCGGACAACCTGCGCGACGCGGGAGCCCCCGATCTGCGGCTGATCATCAGTGACGGGGCGACGATCTACTTCTCCCTCGGCGACCCCGGCGCTGAGCCAAAGCTGTTCGGCGGGATTCCGGTGGATGGGCCGGAGGGCGAGAGACAAGCGGAGCCGCGGGTCTTCGATGGTCCGGCTAGGCGGGGGCACCCGTCAGGGGGCTTCCAAAACGAGTTCGGCGGACCGGAAGGCAGTCTGTTCGTTCGGCTCGAGTTAAGCGTGACGGCGATAGCCCGCGACTTGCCGCTTGACTAGCGAGCGCCCGGAAGACGATCTCCGTCCGACTAATGATAGACACTCTCTATCATGGCACCGGCACGGTACCCGCGAGCAGCAGCCGCCCGCCAGGACACAGCGTCGAGCCGTGACAAGGCAGTCACCGAGCTGCTCGATCACATCGCGGGTGAGCTTGCCGCCGAGTACGTCCGCCTGATGGAAGCTGCGGCCCAGACCGACCGGAGCCAACCGTCTGTCACCCCCCCCCGATCAGAAAGGAGGCTAAGGATGAGAGCGGCCGTGTACGCGCGCTATAGCTCCGATAACCAGCGGCCGGAGAGCATCGAAGACCAGGCCGCTGCCTGCCGGCGGCTTGCCGACGAGCGCGGGCTCAAGGTCCTCGACGACCACATCTACGCCGACCAGGCCAAGTCCGGCGCCCGCAAGGATCGTCCCGGCCTCGCCGCGCTACTCGCCGCCGCGCCCAGCGGCCAGTTCAGCGTCGTTCTGGTCGACGACCTCTCGAGGCTCGCACGGGACAACTACCTGATGCTCTCGGTCCTGGCGGAGCTGCACTTCGAGGGCATTCGCGTTCTGTCGGTCGCCGACGGGCTCGACAGCGACGACGAGGAGGCGACCCTCGGGATTCAGATCCGGGGCATATTCAACGAGCTTCAGCTCAGGGATCTCAAGAAGAAGACCCTGCGCGGCCAGATCGGCCAGAAGGAGCGCGGCTTTTTCGTCGGTGAGCGGACGTTCGGCTACCGCTCTGTCCCGGACGGCGAGATGCGTATGGACAAGAAGGGGCGGCCGCGGCCGGAGGGGTACAAGATGGAGATCGAGCCGAGTGAGGCTGCCGTCGTCCTACGGATCTTCAAGTCCTATGCAGACGGGCAGTCACTCACCGGCATCGTGCGCACTCTCAACCAGCAGGCGGTGCCGGGACGGTTCAAAACCAGCAAGGGATGGTCCCCTGCCACCATCAGCCGGATTCTCGACAACGAGAAGTACATCGGTCGCTGGGTGTGGAACCGAACGGAGAGCCGGCGCGATCCTCGTACCGGGCGGAGGAGGCGGTTCGAGAAGCCGGAGGCCGAGTGGGTGGTCCGCGAAGACGAGAGTCTTCAGATCGTCCCGCAAGCTCTATGGCAGGAGGTTCGGGTGCGAAGAAGCGAGATGCGCCGGACCTGGCCTGGCGGCAAGGGCAAGCGTGGATTCTCGACAGACCAGGGAAGCCGCCAGTCCCATTTTCCGACTCACCTCCTCTCCGGAGCAATGGTGTGCGGCGCTTGCGGGGCCGCGATCGCTCAGGTGAGCGGCAAGAGCGGTGGCTACTACGGTTGCCTCGCCGCCGCGAAGGGAGCCTGCGAGAACAAGCTCCTCGTCCGCCGGAAGCTCACGGAGGGGACCATCATCGCGGCTATCCAACAACGCCTCGCGGATCCCGAACAGATCGAGTACGTCTTGCTGCGCGTCGAGGATGAGGTCGCCAAGCTCCAATCCGACGTCCCCGAGACCATCCGCATCAAGGAAGCTGAGCTCGGCTCCGAGGAGCGTCGACTCGCGAACTTCCTCGACTTCATCGGGGAAGGTCGCGGCAGCCAAGCCCTCGCCAAGGCGCTCGCCGAGACAGAGCGACGCGTTGATGCGCTTCGCGAGGAGCTGGACGGGCTCCGCTGCACCCGCGACAAGGTGTTCCGAGCTCCACCGGTCGAGTGGATCCGAGAGCGGATGAGCAAGGTGCAAAGTGTCCTCGAGCAACGCACGCCGCGCTCGGCGCTTCTTCTGCGAGAGCTCCTCGGGCCGATCCGGCTCGAGCCGCTGCGTCCCGACGTCGGCCGCCCTCACTATCGCGCCGTGACCTCGATCGATGCGCTGGCCCTCATCGAAACGCCCCCCGAGGAGTCCTCGGAGGGCGGTTCGAAACCTTTGCGAAAGTGGAGACGGCGGGAATCGAACCCGCGTCCGCGGTCGCGTGAAAGGAAGCGTCTACAAGCTTAGTCGGCGCTTTGATCTCGCCTCCCGGCGTCCGCGCCGACGGGCACGTCCGGGAGGCCAGCCCCCTGAGAGTCCCCGGTGCGGCGAGAGCAGACCGCTCCGAGCAAGCCCGTTTCTGAAGCCGGTGCCCCTCCCCACGGGCCGAGGGAGGACCGACTCTCGTCAGCTACCTATTAAGCAGCAACGAGTGCGTGCTCATGTGAGTCCGCACGTACTTGGTTTCCCGGTTGTTTTACGAGGCCGACCGGGGACCTCGGCTTGCAACTTCCTACACGGAACGACCACGTCGAAACCTATCGTCCCCTTGGATTTCAGTCCTATCTACAAGGGTAATCTTAGCCTCAGGCTCTAAAAAGCCGAAAGATACGCATGGAATCCGGCCACTACACCGACCGCTACCCGGCGGAGATCCCACCCCCTCCCTCTGCCGACGACCGCGTCGAGGGGGGCCCGATTCACCCTGGCTCCGGCCGCCGCGGCTTCAACTGGAAGAAGCTCGGGACCCCGTTCGCCGCCGCTGCCCTGCTGCTGGCCAAGTTCGGGCTCAAGCTGAAGGCGCTGCTGTTACTGCTGCCGAAGCTGAAGCTGCTCACGACCTCGGCCAGCATGCTGGTCTCGGTCGCCGCCTACTCCCTGATCTGGGGCTGGAAGTTCGCGATCGGCTTCGTGCTGCTGCTGTTCGTGCACGAGATGGGTCACGTGCTGCAGCTCCGCAACGAGGGCATCAAGGCCTCGGCGCCGATGTTCATTCCATTCCTGGGCGCGGTCATCTGGGCCAAGTCGCTCGGCGACAACGCCGCCGCGGAGGCACGAGTTGGGATCGCGGGACCGATCCTCGGCAGCCTCGGCGCGGCCGCCCTGATTCCCGTCGCGGACGCGACCGGCAACGACCTCTTCCGAGCACTGGCCTTCACGGGCTTCTTCCTCAACCTCTTCAACCTGTTGCCGGTGCTGCCGCTCGACGGCGGCCGCGTGATGGCCGCGCTTTCGCCCTGGATGTGGATCGTCGGCTTCGCCGCCCTGGTCGCATTGGTGTTCGTGTTCCCGAATCCGATCATGTTGCTGATTCTGCTCTTTGGCGGCATGGAGACCTGGCGTCGCTGGCGCGAGCGCAAGGACCCGGCCCTCCAGGAGTACTACAAGGTCAGCCCGCGCACGCGAATCCTGATCGCCGCTCTCTACCTCGGTCTGATCGCGCTGCTGGCGTTCGGGATGTCGCAGACGTTCATCGATCGCAGCTTCAGCGACGCCTAGCCGTGAACGCGGAAGACGAGCATCTGCTGGTGAGGGCGTACGCCGCCTTCAATGCGCGCGACATCGACGCGGCGATCGCCCTCATGCATACGGACGTCGACTGGCCCAACGCGATGGAGGGTGGGCGCGTGCACGGTCACGCCGGCGTGCGCGACTACTGGACGCGCCAGTTCACGCAGGTCGAGTCGCAGGTCGAGCCCCAACGGTTCTCAGCGACCGACGACGGCCGCGTCGCGGTCGACGTGCACCAGCTTGTGCACGACCTCGACGGCAACCTGCTCACGGATCGCCACGTCACCCACGTCTACACAGTCAGCGGCGGCCTCGTCCAGCGCATGGACGTCGAGGGCTAGCGCGACCGTTCCTTGAGCGCGCGCTCCATCTCGCGACGTTGCTCACGGTCGCGGATCGTGTCGCGCTTGTCGCGCAGCTCCTTGCCCTTGGCCAGGGCGATTTCGACCTTCGCGTTCGATCCCGAGAAATAGATTCGCGTCGGTATCAGCGTCAGGCCCTTCTCCTGGGTCTTGCCGATCAGGCGCTCGATCTCGCTGCGGCGCAGCAACAGCTTGCGTGGGCGCTCGGGGTCGTGGCCGTCAGCGGCGGCGGGTGCGTAGGGAGCGATGTGTGCTCCCTGAAGCCAGACCTCGCCGTCGCGCACCGTCGCGTAAGAGTCCTTGATGTTCGCCTTTCCGTCGCGCAGCGACTTCACCTCGCTGCCCTCGAGCACGATGCCCGCCTCCCACTTGTCCATGAGCTCGTATCGGAAGCGTGCCTGCCGATTGGTGGCGACGTCACCCGATGCCAGTTTGCGCGGCCCCCCTTCGCCCTTCTTGCTCATCGCCGGCGCCCGCGCCCCGCGACGGCTTTGCTCCGATCCGCGCCGGCGCGCTGGCCCCCGGGCTCTCTCCCACTCTTGGCCGCCGGCACCAGATCCACCCGCCCACGCGGGGTCTCGACGGAGGTCACTGTCACCTGGAGCGGGTCTCCGAGCCGGATCTGCTGCCCGCTGCGGCGCCCGACCAATGCGGTGGACTGCTCGTTGAGCTCGTAGAACTCTCCGCGCAGCGTGCGGACTGGAAGAAATCCTTCGCAAGGAGCCGAGCTGCGCTCTCCGATCGAAAAGCTGATGAAGAGCCCGCCGCCGATCACGCCGCTGACCTCGCCCTCGAAGCTGCGCTCCCAGCCGTTCGTGTAGAGGTCGTGCTCGAGCAGGAATGCCAGGCAGACGTCGTCCGCCTTGCGCTCGAGCGCCATCGCGTCGCGCTCGCTCTGCGAGCAGTGGGCACCGATCTCGGTCAGGGAATGCGCCGGTGGCTCCGGCTCTCCCGCGCCGATCGACGACAGCAGCGACCAGTGCACGATCAGGTCAGGGTAGCGCCGGATCGGAGACGTGAAGTGCGCGTAGGCCTCGCTCGCTAGCCCGGCGTGACCGAGGTTCCGTGGCGAGTAGAAGGCCGGCTTGAGCGATCGAAGCACCAGCGACGTCAGCGCCTGGCGACCACGGCCCGTGCGCTGGACGTGCTGCTCCACGGCCAGCGCGAGCGCCCCGACGAGCTCCCGAGCGGCCGCGGGCGTAATCGGATCGGGAATCGGCGGCATCGGAATCTCGAGGCTCTCCAGCTGCGATACCAGGAAGGCGATCGCCTCCGGATCGGGCTGCTCGTGCGCCCGGTACAGGAGCGGCTTGCGCCGGCGCCCCAGCTCCTGCGCGACCTGCTCGTTGGTCAGGATCATCAGCTCCTCGATCACGCTGTGAGCCTCCGTCTGCACGGCGTCGATCGCGCGCACGACGTCGCCGGCTTGGTCGAACTCGAACTCTGGCTCGGAGGTCTCGAGCCCGAGTGCGCCTCGCTTCAGGCGACGGGTGCGGAGGATGCTCGCGAGCCTGCGGGCGCTGCGCAATTGCTTGACCACCGGCTCGGGCTCGGGCGCCCGGCCGCTGAACACCTCGTCGACCTCCTCGTAGCTGAGCCGGCGATCGGAGCGGATCATGCTGCGATAGAAGGAGACCTTGCGCACCTGGCCCTCGCCGTCGATCGACATCTCAGCCGTCACGGTCCTGCGGGGCTGTCCCGGGACGAGGCTGCAGGCGTCGTTCGAAAGAGCCTCGGGAAGCATCGGCTCGACAGCGCCGGGCACGTAGACGCTGTTTCCGCGCCGCAGCGCCTCCTGGTCGACCGCGGACCCCGGCTTGACGTGGGCCGCGACGTCGGCGATGTGCACGTAGAGGTTGAACAGGTCCCCCTCCATCTCGACCGAGATGGCGTCGTCGAAGTCGCGCGCGCTGGCGGGGTCGATCGTGAACGTGCGCAGATCGGTCAGGTCCCGCCGCCTGCCGGTGTCCTCGGACCGTGCGCTCTCGGCGGCCTCGCGCTCGACCCGCTGGTCGAAGCTGCGCGCCAGCCCGCGCTCCACCATCAGCGCCTCGACGACATCGCGCGCGACGTCCGGTCGGCCCAGCGAGCGCACGACCTCGGCGCTGCCGCGCCGGCCGCCCACGCGCACCAGCACGATCTCGCCTGGCGAGAGGTCGTTGCGGCGGCGCACGTCGACGTTGACGCGCCTGCCCTTCTCGAACAGCCGCTCGACCACCGTGAAGCGACCGCGCCGCTCGAGCACGCCGACGAACGTGTTGTGCTCGGCGAGCGCCGGCATCAGCCTCGTTTGCGCGGTCGGCCGGACTCGGCCTCGAGCACCTGCAGCGCGCGTTGAAGCGCCTCGTCCGGCTTGGTGGCCGGCTTGTCCGCGGTGACGACGTCGGGGCGGATCCCCTTGCCGCCAAGATTGCGGCCGGTCGGCGTGTAGTAGTTGCCGAGGGTGAGGTCGAGGGACCCGCCGTTGGGCAGGTCGAAAACCTGGCCGAATACCCCCTTGCCGAAGGTGCGCCGCCCCACCACCTTGGAGCCGAGGCGCTCGTGAAGGGCGGCGGTGACGATCTCTGACGCGCTGGCGGTGCCGCGGTCGACCAGCACCACGACCGGCACGTTCACGAACGCTCCCCCGGTCGCCTTCAGCACACGCGGCGCGCTCTTGCGGCCGCGGGTCGAGACGATCACGCCGCTGGGGATGAAGGCGCTGGATACGAGCACTGCCTCGTCCAATAGGCCGCCGCCGTTCTGGCGCAGGTCGAGCACAAGGCCCTTCGCGCCACGGTCCAGCAGCCGCCGAAGCTCCTGGCGCAGCTGTGCGTGAACCCCGCTGGTGAAGGAGGCGATGCCGACGACGCCGAGGCGCTTGCCGGCGACACGGCGAAGCCTGCCGGCCACGACCGGGATCTCGATGCGGGCACGCTTGATTGTCAGCAGCATGCGCTTACCGGTCGAGGGGCGCAGGACCGTGAGCCGCACGGCGGTGCCGGGCGGGCCCTTGATCTTCGCGGTCGCCAGCTGGGATGGCTCGCCGGCGATCGAGTCGCCGTTCACCTTCAGGATCACGTCGCCGGGCCTCATGCCGGCTCGCTTCGCCGGCGTGTCCTTGTAAACGCCGTTCACGAGCAGGCCGCGTTTGTGGTCGATCACGGTCAGGCCGATGCCTGAGAACTGCCCCCCCACCGCTTCCCGGAAGAGCCTGCTCTCGCGGGGCGAGAAGTAATGCGAGAAGCGATCGTGGAGCTCATCCACCATCCCCCGAACCGAACCGTTCTGCAACCGCTGGTCGGAGACCTTCTTGGCGTAGTTGTCCCTGATCAGGTCCGCCGCCTCCGACGACAGCGCGGCGTCCTCCTCGACGAACACGTCCTGAAGCGCCTGAGGCAGCCTGTCGGGATGGCCGCCCACGTAGAGGCCGCCCGCCAGCGCCGCCAGCACGGCGGCGAGCGCGATCAGCTTGCCCATGCGATGTTTTTCGTCGCTGACATCAGCCCGATGACACTACAGACCGACCCTGGGAGCCGCGCTGGCTGCCCCAGGTAGAGCCTGGCCCGGCTAGACGCGCAGGAACCTTCGCAGCGTCAGCCCGGAGCCGATCGCCGAGACAGCCGTGGCGGCCGCGAGCAGAAGGGCCACCAGCAGGGTGAACTGGATCGTCTGCGGGGCCGCTATGAGGGCGAAGCGATCCGAGAGCGGGTCGACGACGGTCGCCTTCGCCACCCACAGCAGGCCGACCGCGACCAGGCCGCCGAAAAAGCCGACGATCAGCCCCTCGATCACAAATGGCCAGCGCACGAACCAGTTGGTCGCCCCGACAAGCGTCATCACCTCGACCTCGCGCCTGCGCGCGAAGACCGAGAGGCGAATCGTGTTGGCGACCAGCAGCACAGATGCGAGCACCAGCAGGCCGGCGAGGCCGGCGAGCAGGATCTTGATCGTGCTGGTCGCCGACAGGATCTTGTTGGTGTCGTCCTCACGGTTCTTGATCTCGTCGATGGCGGGGCTGATGAAGTGAGGCTTTCCGTTCGCGCCCAGCGGCTGAAGCGAGCCCTTGACGCTGTCGGAGTTACCGGGGTCGTCGAGCTTGATCCGGTACGAGGCAGGCAGCGGGTTACCCGGCAGGTCGTTGACTATGTCCGACTTCGTGCCCAGGCGATTGCGCAGGATTCGCAGCGCCTCCGACTTGCTGATGTAATCGGCGCGCTCGACGTGTGCCGTCGAGCGAATGCTGCTTCCGAGCTTTGCCACCTCCGCGTTGGTGGCGTCCTCGTGGACGAAGACCTCGAGCTCGATCTTGTTGCGAACCTCGTTCGTCTTCGCTGTCGCGGCGCGCATGACGGGAATAAAGACCCCGAGGACCAGGGTCGTGATCAGGATGGTCGCGAACGCGGCCAGGCTCGGCGCGGCGTTGCGGCGCAACGCGCGCAGTGACTCCTTGAGGAAGAAGCCGAGTCTCATGGCCTACCGCCCTGCAGCGGGGACGCCGTTTTCGAGACGGGCGGCGAACTCGCTGGTCGACTCGTCGGCCAGGTAGAGCCCGGAGTGCTGATCGCGCACGATGCGGCCCTCCCGGAGCTGGATCACGCGGCGGCGCATGCGGTCGACCATCTCGCGATCGTGAGTGGCCACGATCACGGTCGTGCCGGTGCGGTTCATGCGGTAGAGCAGCTGCATGATCCCGACCGAGGTCTCGGGATCGAGATTGCCCGTGGGCTCGTCCGCCAGCAGCAGTGGCGGGTGGTTGACGAACGCCCGCGCCAGCGAGACACGCTGCTGCTCGCCGCCGGAGAGCTCGTCGGGGTAGGAGTTGAGCTTGGTCGTGAGACCCACCAGGCGCAGGGCCTCCGGCACCTTGCGACGGATCTCGGAGCGCCGCTCGCCGATCACCTGAAGGCAGTAGGCGACGTTGTCGTAGATGGTGCGATTCGGCAGCAGCTTGTAGTCCTGGAACACGACGCCGATGTTGCGCCGCAGCATCGGCACCTTCGAGCGCGGCAGCTTGCCGATGTCGCGGCCGGCGATCAGGGCCTGGCCACGGCCCGCCTGCGCCTGTCGCATCAGCAGGCGGATGAAGGTCGATTTTCCGCAGCCGGTCGGGCCGACGAGGAAGGCAAACTCGCCCCGGTCGATCGCGACCGAGGCACCATCGAGCCCAACGTTGCCGCCCGGATAGACGACCGTTACGTCGCGAAGCTGGACAGCAGGCGTGCCATTTCGGGCGCCGGATCCTGCCGTGACGGCGCCCTGCTTGCTTCCGTTGTTCTTACGCATAGTCATATCGAGTCGGCTTCGCCGAACACCAAAAGGAATGAGAGTCGGCCTTCAGCCGCCTCCAGAAGAAGTTGGGAATTGTGTCAAATGCGGGCTTTTTTCGCGCAGAGACCGCCGCAAACCGAACCTCAGCCCCCCTTCATCCCAAGTTTCTTCATCCCAGAAGCCTCTCCTGCCGGCGTCCCCAGAGCGAACCCGGAACCCCAGGTGGGAGGCGACCGGGGTCGTCCGCCGAAGGGCTTGATTGTCCGAGGTGGATGGCCCCGGTTGCCGACCTAGCGGCCGAGGCTCGGAGTTAGTCGTCCGTGCCGCCGAGGACCGATGGAGCGTGCTTCACGACCGGCTTCAGGGCCAGCGCCTGCCGCGCCGTGTCGGCGATGCCCTCGGCCGTGAGGCCGAAGCGCTCCATCACCGCCTCGCCCGTGCCGGAGAGGCCGAAGCGGTCACCGACACCGACGGCGAACACCGGCACCGGGTACTGCTCGGCCGCCACCTCGCGGATGGCGTCAGCGAGGCCGCCGACCTTGCGGTGCTCCTCGGCTGTCACCGCCACGCCGGTGCGCGCCAGCGATTCCAGCACGGCCTCCGAGTCGAGCGGCTTGATGATCGCGACGTTCACGACCTCGGCGTCGATGCCCTCGTCACGCGCCAGCATCTCGGCCGCGTCGAGGGCCCGCCAAACCATGTGGCCACAGGCGAAAATCGAAATGTCCTTACCCTCGCGCAGCACGTCGGCGCCGCCGCCAAGCGTCTTCGGCACGTCCTCGTAGATGAAGGGTGTCGCCGGGCGCCCGAAGCGCATGTACATCGGGCCCTCGCGTTCGTAGCTCTCGAGCACGGCGCGGTAGGCCTGGTTGTAGTCGGCGGGAACGATCACCTGCATCTTCGGCATCACCCTCATGAGGGCGATGTCCTCGATCATCTGGTGCGAGGCGCCGTCCTCGCCCAGCGAGAGGCCGCCGTGGGAGGCGCATACCCTCACGCGCAGCTCGTTGTGGGCGATGCCCAGCCGCACCTGGTCGTAGGCGCGGCCGGTGGCGAAGATCGCGAAGCTGGAGGCGTACGGCACCTTGCCGGTGGTCGCCAATCCGCAGGCCATCGACATCATGTTCGCTTCGGCGGTGCCGACGTTGAAGAATCGCTCCGGGAAGCGCTTTCCGAACTCGATGCTCTGGGTCGACACGGCGAGATCGGCATCCAGCGCGACGACGTTCTCGTGGGCCTCTCCCAGCTCGACCAGCGCGGCACCGTAAGCCTTTCGCGTCGGGACCGGATCGCGCTCGGCGAGCGGAGTCATCGCGAAAGCCCCAGCGCTTCGGTCTGCCCGGCGAGCTTGGCCTCCAGCTCGGTCAGGGCCTGCTCGGCCTGGTCCGCCGACGGGGGCTTGCCGTGGAAGCCGAACTGGTTCTCCATGATCGAGACGCCGCGGCCCTTCTTTGTCTGGCAGACGATCGCAACCGGGCGATCGCACGTGCGGCTCCACTCCAGCGACTCCACGACCTGCTGCATGTCGTGCCCGTCGATCTCGATCGCCTCCCATTCGAAGGCCTCGAACTTCTTGCGCACATCCTTGAGGTCCATCACGTCTTCGGTCGTGCCGTCCGTCTGGAGGTGGTTGTAGTCGACGATCGCCGTCAGGTTCGAAATCTTGAAGTGGGCGGACGCCATGGCAGCCTCCCACGTCTGGCCCTCCTGGCAGTCGCCGTCTGAGAGCACCGCGAACACGTGCGCGTCGTCGATCCTGTCCAGGCGCAGCCCGAGCGCGATGCCGAGCGACATCGACAGGCCCTGGCCGAGCGAGCCGGTCGAGACCTCGACCCCCGGGGTGCGGGTCATGTCGGGGTGGCCCTGGAGATGTGCGTCGAGCTTTCGCAGCCCCATCAGATCCTCGTGCGCGAAGTAGCCGTGGCGGGCCAGCGCGGCGTACTGAATCGGGGCCGCGTGGCCCTTGCTGAGCACGAAGCGATCCCGTCCCGGCCAGTTCGGCCGCTCGGGGTCGTGCCTCAGCACGCGGTAGTAGAGCGCGGCCACGATGTCGGCCGCCGACAGCGAGCTGTCGAGATGGCCGGACTTGGCGACGGCCAGCATCCGCACGCAGTCGATGCGCAGGGCGGTCGCGTAGCGCTCCAGCTCGGGAACCGACGGCTTGGCTTCGCCGGAGCCGCGTGGCATTGCCCCCGGGCCCTCTGCCGGGGTGTTCTGTACGGACGCCAGGTGCGGCGCCTTGGTTCGCTTTGCCATGGCTGGTTGGGCGGGGTCCGCGTCGCGCGCGTGCCCTGCCGAAGCTGCCGGTCCGGGCTCGCTCACGCTGAAAATGCCCCGCCGCCGCAGGTGTCGAGCCTCGTGGCGCCTATCCCCCAGGACGCTGCCAGCCGGCCAGCCGCGCCGACGGAGCGGACCGGACGGATGCTAGCAGCGTGCTGCACGAGCGGGCACGTTAGGTCGCACCGCGGACGGAAGCCGCGCCCCAGAAGTCGGAGCCTACTCCGAGAGCCTCACAGCCCTGAGAGCTTGCTCGAACGATTGATGAGTCGACACCTTCCCGGCCCGACCACGTCTGAACCACAGGGCATGGCCCTGCTGGAGGTCCGTGCTCACGCCGCTGCCCTTGCCGCGCACACGGAAGTGGACGGCCACGGCCGCGCAGTCCTGGCCCTCGACGATCCGCTCGACATCGAGCTGAAACCGCTCCCAGGGTATGCGGATCGCATCCCAGAAGTTGCGCATGCCGTCGTACCCACGATAGACCGGCGCGAGATCAGGGAAGGAGCCGCTCGTCAGCAACTCGATCTCGGGATCGAGCGTCTCCAGGAGCGCGTCCAAGTCGCCGTCGCTCCAGGCCTTGTACACGGCACGAATCTTGCTCTCCTGCGACATCTCCCGCAGTATCCTGCAGCCGGGACGGAGGGCTAGCCGCCGAGCGAGAGGCCGCCGAGCTGCGCGCCCAGCTCTCCGACCGACTCGACGCTGCCCGAGACGCTTCGTGCCAGCTTGAGGGTGTGGGTCCCTGGTGAAAGGTCGGCGGTGGTGGTGCCGAACAGCAGCTGGTCGTAACCGTCGCCGTCATCGGGACCGGCCTGCAGCAGCACCCCTGCGGAGGGCACCGGCTTGTCGTCGACGTAGAGGCCCCAATTTGCGGAGCAGGGCCCTTCGGCTGTACAGGTGAGGAAGATGTCGCGCAGCGGCGCCATCACGTAGACCTTTCCGCTGCGCTGGGTCGTGATGCTCGTCTGCTCGACAATCGTCCCGGGGACCGGCGGAGGGTCGGTCTCACGTGCCTTGGCGCCCGCCAGCGCGGGCAGCAGGCCGCGCCGCAGATCAGCCTGGGCGACCGAGCGGTTGCGCAGCTTGGCGGAGTCGATCGCGTTGCGCTGGATCTTGGTCGCCGTAACGGCTCTGGGCTTGAGCTGCTTGGGCCCGACGCTGTTGCGGGGGACGCTGATCGCGTATGCGCCACCGCCCATTGCCAGGAAGACGGCGATGGTGGAGAGGACGTTGGAGTAGCTGAGGTGCCTGCGTAGCCGCACACGCCCTATATCGGAGCGCCAGCGTGCGGCTTGAACGTCAGCCGATGGCGACCATGCGCTCGATCGGCACCCGGGCCGACTCGGCGACCTCGCGAGCGACCGTGACCTCGAACTCCACGTTGAGCAGGGATTCGCGCAGCTTGGGCAGCGTGATCATCTTCATGTAGCGGCAGACGGCCGCCTCGCTGGCCGCGATAAAGCGCTTGTCCGGGTTCTGCTGCCGCATGGGATGCAGGATCCCGGTCTCCGTCGCGACGATCATCGTCTCGTTCTCGGTGGAGGCGGCGTGGCGCATCATGCCTTCGGTGGAGAGGAAGTGCGTGCCGCGCGAGTCGACGTCGCCCGCGGCCACGTACTCCATCACCTGGGTGGTGCAGCCGCATTCGGGGTGGACCAGCAGGTCGGCGCCGGGCTCGCGCTCCCGCAGCTCGTTGATGTCGGCTGGGCGGATTCCGGCGTGCACGTGGCATTCGCCGTCCCAGACCTGCATCTTGCGACCGGTGCGGTGCTCGACATAGGAGCCCAGCCACATGTCGGGGCCGAACAGGATCTCCGTGTCGTCGCCGTGCTCGCGATAGATGTGCTCGACCACGCTGACCGCGTTGGACGATGTGCAGCAGTAGTCGGTCAGTGCCTTCACCTCCGCCGAGGTGTTCACGTACATCACGACGACGGCACCCGGATGCTCTGCCTTCCAGGCGGCAAGCTGCTCGGCGGTGATCGACTCCGAAAGCGAGCAGCCGGCGTCCGGATCCGGGATCAGGACGGTCTTCTCGGGAGAGAGGATGGCCGCTGTCTCGGCCATGAAGTGAACCCCGCAGAAGACGATCACGTCGGCGCCGGTGGAGGCGGCCTGGCGCGAGAGTCCCAGCGAGTCGCCCACGAAGTCGGCGACGTCCTGTACCTCGGGCACCTGGTAGTTGTGCGCCAGGATGACGGCGTTGCGCAGCTCGACCAGCTGGCGAACCTCACGCTGCATCGCCGGAATGTCCTCGATCGCAAGCGGTGGCTCGGCGAGCGCTCCAGGTTGGATTGTCGGCAGCAGTTGCATTATTGGTGGCGGCTCCGGAATGTCTGGTCGGCTTCGCCGAACACCTACAGTCCTGTGAGTCCGCTGCGCCGCCTGCGGCGGCTACGCGGCCACATCTCCTATTTGGCAGCTTCCAGCTTCAGAGAGAGATCCAGGGCGGGGGCCGAATGTGTCAGCGCGCCCATCGATATGAATTGTACGCCAGCGCCTGCGACGGCCTGAAGCGAAGCGGGCCCGATGCCGCCCGACGCCTCCGTCGTCGCCCGGTCGCCGACAAGCTTCACGGCCCGCCTCAGCTCGTCCGGCGGCATGTTGTCGAGCAGCAGGCGGTCGGCGCCGGCGTCGAGCGCCTCCTCCACCTCCTCGAGCGTGCGGCACTCGACCTCGACTGCATATCCGGGCGGCCGCCGTTCGAGCGCTCGGCGGGTCGCCTCGCCTACTCCGCCCGCGAGCGCCGCGTGGTTCTCCTTCACGAGCACTGCGTCCCACAGCCCCATGCGGTGGTTGCGGCCGCCGCCCGCGGCAACGGCCGCCTTCTCCAGCGTCCGTAGGCCCGGCGTCGTCTTGCGCGTGTCGAGCACCTCGACGCCGCTACCGCGCAGCGCGTTGACGGCGTTCGCGGTCGCCGTGGCGACGCCCGACAGGTGCTGGAGGAAGTTGAGGGCGACGCGCTCGCCGGTCAGGATCGCACGGGCGTCTCCCTCCAATTCGGCCACCAGCGCGGGAGGCTGCTCGAGCCACTCGCCCTCGCGCCGCTGCGGGCGCCAGTCGATCAGCGGATCGAGGCGGCGAAAGACTGCCTGCGCGACGTCGAGGCCGTAGATCATGCCCGGCTGCTTCTGCTCGATGCGAGCGCGGGCGTGCGTTCCGGGCTCGACGATCGCCTCCGTGGTGACGTCGCGCAGGCCGACGTCCTCGGCCAGCGCCCTGCTCACGAGCTCCTCGACGGGCGGGTCCAACACGCGCTCGCAGCCTATGCCAACATCCGGCCGCGATGCGCAGCGAGGGGCACAGAAAAGCCGGTCAGCATCAGGACGGGGAGCAGCAGGGCCGTCCCTGGATCGCGGTGCTGCCGCGCGGAGCGCGGCCGCCATACCGCGTCTGGGTCAACGGCGTCGAGCAGCAGGAGGGAGCCGACTATGTCGCCGAGCCCGATGGCCTGCGCTTCTCGAAGCCGCTGGCCAGAGAGCGCCTCGGCCCATGGCGCTGGGCGCTGATCTTCTTCGGCATCGCCGGCAGCTACGGCAAGAACGACAGCGTCGACGTCCAGTACGAGTCAGACGGCCGGACACGGCACGTGGCCGGGCTGGACATACGCGTCGAGGACAAAAAGGCCGGATAGACATCTAACGGCGGAGGCGCAGGGCGGCCCGTTCTTGGGCCTGGCGGCCGGCGGCATTGGTGGCCTCGACCTCGACCACCAGGCGCGCCCGAGCGGCGCGGCGCAGCAGGCGCCGCCCCAGTCCGGATAGATGGAGCCTGACGGCCTTGGCCGACAGGCCGGCAAGGTCGTGCTCCGCGTTTGCGATCACTCGCCCGCTCAGCCGCGCGACGAGCACGAGGTGCACAGGCTCTTCGCTCTGGAGTCGCACGACCACCGGCAACCAGCCACGCCGCAGCAGGGTGGCTCGTCGCCGGCGCGGCACGCGAACGGACAGCCGTGGCGCAGCAACCGTCGCTACGGGCGCAGCGGTTGTCGCTACCGCTGCGACGAGCGGCGCAGGAGGCGCGGGCAGCAGCTCCTGAAACGCGGCCCATGCCGGCTTGGGCCCGTACTCGACGTCGAAGGGCAGCGGCTGGCTGCTGGTTCCGCGCCAGGTGTAGCGGTCGGTGAAGCCCCAGGTGGTAATTCGAAAGCAGGCGGGTTGGGCCTGGCAGGCCGCGGCCACGCGCCGGTAGGAGTCGGCCTGACGGGTCAGCTTCTCTTCCTGTGTCGGCCCCAGATACCAGGTGGGCACGTCCATCTCACTGATGTGCACCGCCAGGCCGAGGTCGCCGAGCCGGCGGATCGCCTCCTCGAGGCGGTCCTGGGCAGGAGCTCCCCTGACCGTGTGCATCTGCAGGCCGACCCCGTCGAGCGGCACGCCACGTGCTCTGAAGTCGTTCGCCATCGCCTCGACGGCGGCGAACTTGTCGTTCGGCACGTCCGCGTGCACCTCGTTGAAGAAGAGCAGTGCGCCGGGGTCGGCCGCGCGCGCAAACCGCAACGCCTGCTCGACCCAGTCGGCGCCGATCGAACGCGACCAGAGGCAGTCCCTCACCGACCCGTCGGCGTTGAAGGCCTCGTTGGCGACGTCCCAGGTCGTCACCCTGCCGCGAAAGTGGGCCATGACGGTGTCGATGTGCTTCTTCAGCACCGCGAGCAGCTCCGTGCGCGTCCAGCTGCGATCCGTCAGCCAGGCCGGCAGCCACGCGTCCTCACACCAGGCCAGCGTGTGCCCGTGCACCTGCTGGCCGTTGGCGGCGGCGAAGGCGACGATGGCGTCGGCTGTGCCGAACACGAAACGGTCACGCTCTGGCTGCAGGTCGCCGATCTTCATCGCCGACTCCGCCGTGACGGCGTCGTAGCGACCCAGCGTCGCTCGGTAGCGTGGGTCAGGGTCGACGGCGAAACCCGTCGAATTCACCGCGGCACCGATCTGCACCGGCCCGGTGCGCGCAGGCGCCGGTGCCGCGGCGAGAGCCGTGATCGAGAGCACGGGCACCAACACCGCCAACGCCACGGCGAGAGCCGAGCGGGACATGGCCGCAAATTAGACCAGTGGGGAGCCTTAGACGAGTGGGGAGCCTGGCAGGTCGCGCCAGGTGTGCCAGGCGGGCCGGGTGCCGCCGAGGCCGACGCCCCAGACGAAGTCGTCGCGCAGGCCGCCCTTCCAGCTGTTGCCCTGCTTGTCGCTGATGGTGTGCTGGGCGCACATGTAGACCTCGCGCACACGCATCGTGCGGCGGAAGGCGCGCTCGATCAGCCGCGCCTGCTCGTCTCGCAATGCCGGGTCCTGCCAGCGAGTGCCCATGTTGAACCCGCCCTCGGTTATCCAGAGCGGCTGGTCGCCGCCGCGCCAGCGACTCGACTGCAGCAGGCGGACGACCCGCAGCGTCCGTCGGGGCGCCTCGGAGAACCTGGTCTCGCGGTAGTTGTGGTGCGACCAGCGCATCGGCACCGAGGGCCTGAAGCCGCGCAGCTCGTCGAGCACTCCCATCGTGAAGCCCTCCCAGGCGCTGCTGACGATCCCACGCGAGTTGACCTGATCGACCTCGTCGGGAAAGTCGGAGCTGGCCGGAGCCACGATCGTCGTCCTGCCGCCCCAGGTCCGCGACAGCTCGTCGGCCGACCTGATCATCTGCGCCACCGCGATCGTCATCCCCTCCTGCGGCCAGAGCAGGTAGTTGGGCTCGTTGACGATCTCGAGCGCGGCGATGCCGCCGCCGTCGGGGTTTCCGAAACGGGTCACGCTCGCGCTCTCGCCCGGCTCGGGCTCGCGCGGCCCTGACGGGTTCCGCGCCACGCCCTTCCGGTAGCGCGCCAGCAGGTACCCCACGAACCAACCCCAGGGGCCGTTGGGTGAGAGATCGAGCGCGATCTTCTGCTCCGGTGGCTTCTTGAGGCCGACGGGGTCGGCCCCCATGGCGCCGTTCGACCAGGTCGGATAGGTGTGGTTGAGCGTCAGGATCACGCCCTTGCCGTCGTCGTTGATCGCCTTCACCTGGCGATCCATCCGCCGCAGCCAGGCCTGACCGCCGGGGGCGGAGTTGAGGTGGTTCCAGGAGGCAGCGCGGTTTGCGGGCGCGACGCCCAGCTCCTCCTGAAGCTCCTGCCAGGAGACCCAGAGCTTCACCCACGCGGTGCCGCTATCGATCAGGTACTCGCGGTTGCCCCAGCTGAGGTAGTCGTCGGGGTGGCCGTCCTGGCGAATCGTGCCCGGGCCGCCCATCGAGAGGCACTTGCGCAGCGGCCCGGCCGCCGGCACGTCGTCGGCGAGGTGCTCCAGCAGCACCACGCCCGCGCCGGCCCCGACGGCGACCCCCGCCCCCCGGCGCAGCAGCTCCCGCCGGTTGAAACCCTCGCGGTCGGGCATCTACCGGCCGTTTCCGGTTCCGGCGCCGTCCCCCGCGGAACGGACCAGATACTCGTGCACGAAGGCGTCGAGGTCGCCGTCGAGCACCCGCTGCGCGTCACCGGCCTCAAGGCCGGTGCGGTGGTCCTTCACCATCGTGTAGGGGTGGAGCACGTACGAGCGGATCTGCGAACCCCATGCCACGTCCTCCGCCTCCCCTTTCTCGCGCGCAAGCTCCTCGCGGCGCCTGCGCTCCTCCAACTCGACCAGCTTAGACCGCAGCAGTTTCATCGCGCTCTGTTTGTTGGACGATTGAGAGCGCTCGTTCTGGCACTGGACCACGATCTTGGACGGGATGTGGGTGATACGCACTGCTGAGTCGGTCTTGTTCACGTGCTGACCGCCGGCGCCCGAGGCGCGATAGGTCTCGATGCGCAGGTCCGAGTCGTCGATCTCGACGTCGACGTCGCCCTCCACCAGCGGGCTGACCTCGACCAGCGCGAAGCTGGTGTGGCGCCTGCGCGCCGCGTCGAACGGCGACAGCCGCACCAGCCGGTGAACCCCCTTCTCGGCTGAGAACAATCCGTAGGCGTTCTCGCCGCGGGCCAGGAAGGTGGAGGACTTGATGCCGGCCTCCTCCCCCGGCGAAGCCTCGACCATCTCCACCTGGAAGCCGCGCTTCTGGGCCCAGCGCAGGTACATGCGCAGCAGCATCTCGGCCCAGTCCTGGGAGTCGGTGCCACCGGCGCCGGAGTGCACGGTGACGACAGCGTCGCCGGCGTCGTAGCGGCCCTGGAACAGGCGCTGCTCCTCCAGCTGCGCCAGCTCCGCCTCGACCGCAGTGAGCTGGTCCTCCAGCTCCTCCTGCAGCGAGCCCTCGCCACCCTCGTCCAGGCCGGCGAGCGCCTCGAGATCGTCGACCTCTGCCGCGATCTTGCGGTAGCGATCGAGCTTGCGACCCGCGCGGCTGTGCTCGGCCGACAGCGACGCGGCGCGCTCCTGGTCGTCCCAGAAGCCGGGCTTTTGCATCTCGCCCTCGAGTCGGGCGACCTGCTGCTCTAGCGCAGCGGGGTCAAAGGTAGTCCGCGAGCAGCTTCAGCTGGTCGCGGAGCTTGGCGATCCGCTCCGGGATCGACTCTGTCTGTGCGTGCTCTGCCACTCGCCTAGGACCCGTGGCACTTCTTGAACTTCTTGCCCGAGCCGCACCAGCAGGGGTCGTTGCGGCCGACCTTGTCGCGGTCGTCGACGGTGCGCGTCTCGACCTCTGGAAGCGCCGCGACCTCCTCCATGCCGTCCGCGCCCTCCGCGCCCGCGGCAACCCCCGCGGGGACTCCCACGGCCTCGCCTCCTCCGTACAGGGCCGAGGGCTGGTCCTGGCCGCCGCCCGTGTAGCTGAGGCCGCGCGTCGAGCTCGAGCGCGACGACGGCGTGAAGGCGATCTCGGCCTCGGCCGGGGCGATCTCGACCTCGATGTGGAAGATGTACTTGACGAAGTCGGCCCAGATCGAGTTCATCAGCTCGCGGAAGAAGCCGAAGGCCTCGTTCTTGTACTCGACCAGCGGGTCACGCTGTGCGAACCCGCGCAGGTGGATGCCCTCGCGCAGGTAGTCCATGTCGTAGAGGTGCTCGCGCCAGCGCTCGTCGATGATCTGGAGCAGCACCGCGCGCTCGAGGTTGCGCATCAGCTCCGCTCCAAGCTCCTGCTCGCGGGCGTCGTAGCGGCTGAGGGCGTCCTCGTACAGACGCTCCGTCAGCTCGTTGCGGTCGAGCTCCTCGGGCACGAGATCGTCGCTGCCGAAGCTGACGTCGTAGAGCTGCTTGACCTGGTCGAACAGCTCCGGGAGGTCCCACTCCTCGACGAAGTCGCCGGGCGTGTACTCGTTGACGAGGTTCTCGAAGACCGGGCGCATCTCCTCCCTCGCGGGCTCGGACATGTCGCGCCCCTCGAGGATCTCGCGCCGGTACTTGTAGATGACCTCGCGCTGCTGGTTCATGACGTCGTCGTACTCGAGCACGCGCTTGCGGATCAGGAAGTTCTGCTCCTCGACCTTCTTCTGCGCATTCTCGACCGTGCGCGAGAGCATCTTGGCCTCGATCGGCTGCTCGCGCCCCTCGTCGTCGACGGGTCCCAGCCGGTCCAGGATGCGGTAGATGCGGTCGCCCGCGAAAAGCCTGATCAGGTCGTCCTCGGCGGAGAGGTAGAAGCGCGACTCGCCGGGGTCCCCCTGCCGGCCGGCGCGGCCTCTGAGCTGATTGTCGATGCGACGTGACTCGTGGCGCTCGGTGCCGCAGATGAAGAGGCCGCCGAGCTCCTTGACCTTGTCGTGGTCGGCGTCCGTCTGGGCCTTCACCTTGGGGAAGACCTGCTCGTAGGTCTCGTCATAGGACTCGTTCGTCGGGTCCACGCCCAGCTTGCGAAGCTCGGCCTGCGTCAGGTGCTCAGGGTTACCGCCGAGCATGATGTCGACGCCACGCCCGGCCATGTTGGTCGCGATCGTGACCGCGCCGAGGCGGCCTGCCTCGGCGATCGTCTCGCCCTCCCGCTGGGCGTGCTCGGGCTTGGCGTTCAGCACCTCGTGCTTGACGCCTCGCTTTCGCAGCTGCTCTGAAAGGTTCTCCGAGACCTCGACCGAGACGGTGCCGACCAGGATCGGCTGACCGGTCTCGTGGCGCTCCTTGAGCTCGCGCACGACCGCGTCCCACTTTCCGTCCTTGGTCTTGTAGATCTGATCGTTGTGGTCCGC
>JBBQNR010000011.1:0-54654 GCA_038330145.1 Solirubrobacterales bacterium | reverse complement strand
GCAGGCCGCAGACGGGCTTTCAGGAGCCCGGCCGGGAGCACGCGGCGAGTCGCTCGAGCAATACGTGAAGCGCCTCAAGGACCTGGAGCAGATCGCCGAGAGCCACGACGGGGTCGAGAAGGTCTACGCGATGCAGGCCGGGCGCGAGGTGCGGGTGATGGTGCGTCCCGGCGACGTCGGAGACGACGAGGCCGTGTTGATGTCGCGTGAGATCGCGCGCGAGATCGAGCGCCAGGTTGAGTACCCGGGGCAGATCAAGGTGACGGTGATAAGAGAGAGCCGCTCGGTCGACTACGCCAAATAATTCTGGCTCGCTGCAAACCTTCACCTGCCGGCGTCCTCACTCGCCGCTGTGCCACCAGCACAGCGGCTCCCTGCGTCCTTGGCAGGTTCGGTTTTCGCGGCCAGGAGCGGACTGCTGCCTTCTGGCACAGCTAACCTATCGGGCGATGCGGAAGTACCACGTCACCACCTTCGGGTGCCAGATGAACGAGCACGACTCCGAGCGCATGAAGGGGATGCTGGAGTCGCTCGGATACGAGCAGGCGGATCTGCGCGATGACGCGGACCTGATCCTCTTCAACACATGCTCGATCCGCGAGTCGGCCGACAACCGCCTGGTCGGGAACCTGGGCGAGGCCAAGCGCCTGAAGGCCGAGGATCCCTCTCGCGTGGTGGGAGTGGGGGGCTGCTGGTCCCAGTCGCTCAAGGACCAGGTCTTCGAGCAGTTCCCGTTCGTGGACGTGGCGTTCGGCCCGGGCCAGATCCATCGCCTCGCCGACTTCCTCCAAACGGATGACCTCGACGCCCAGGGTTACTTCGAGTTCGAGGGCTTTGCCGGCGACCTGCCGATGAAGCGGGAGCGGCCCTACCAGGGATGGATCCAGATCTCCCAGGGCTGCAACTGCGTCTGCTCGTACTGCATCGTGCCGAGCACCCGCGGCCGCGAGCAAAGCCGCCCGCCGGGCGAGATCGTCGCCGAAGCCGAGCTGCTGGCCGACGACGGCGTAAGGGAGCTGACGCTGTTGGGCCAGAACGTCAACTCCTACGGCCGCGACCTACCGCCGGAGCATCGGATCGACTTCACGGACCTGCTGGTGTCGCTGGACCGCGTGGCCGGCATCGACCGCATCCGCTACACGAGCCCGCATCCCAAGGACGTGCGCGAGAAGCTGGTGCGCGCGCACGCCGATCTGCGGTCGTTGTGCGAGCACATACACCTGCCGCTTCAGTCGGGCTCGAGCCGGGTGCTGAAGGCGATGCGCCGCACGTATGACCGCGACCGCTACCTGAAGCGTGTCGAGATGATTCGCGAGCACGTGCCGGACTGCGCGATCACGACCGACATCATCGTCGGCTTCCCCGGCGAGACCGAGGAGGATTTTCAGCAGACGATGGAGGTGGTGGACGAGGTGGGCTACGACTCCGCCTTTACCTTCGTCTTCTCGCCGCGGCGCGGCACGGAGGCGGCCACGATGCCCGGCCAGCTCACGCATGCCGTCAAGCGCGAGCGCATGGAGAGACTGGTGCCGCTGGTCCAGCGCAGGGCGCTGGATCGCTCCAACCGCTTCCTGGGCACGACCCAGGAGGTGCTGGTCGAAGGCTCGAGCCGGACGGATCCGGACAAGCTGCGCGGTCGCACGCGCCACAACAAGACGGTCAACTTCACGGGCCTGGCGCAGGCCGGCGAGCTGACCCAGGTCGAAATCACCGCGGCGACGTCGACCACGCTTGCGGGCCACGAGTCGCTGTTGTCACGCGCGGCCCAGTGCCCGAGATGACCGATCACCCCACCGTGGCTTCGCGCACCCAGTGCCCAGCGGCCCGCCGGCGATAGCGATCTTCGGACCGACCGCGGTCGGCAAGACCGAGGTCGCGATCGCGCTGGCGGAGTTGCTGCGCGAGCGCGGTGGGCGGCCGGTGGCCGTGTCGGCGGACGCCTACCAGCTCTACCGCGGCCTGGATGTGCTGGTCGCCAAGCCGAGCGACGAGCAGCTCGCCCGGCTCGAGCACAGGCTGGTGTCGATGGAGCCGCTCACCAGTGAGTTCAGCGTGGCTCAGTTTGCCGAGCGCGCGCAGGCCGAGATCGATGCGCTTCTGGAAGCCGGCCAGGTGCCGATCGTGGTCGGCGGCACGGGCCTCTACCTGCGTGCCGCCCTCAGCGATCTCGACCTGCGCCCGGCGCCGGACGTCGGCCTCCGGGAGCAAATCGAGCGCGAGATGGCCGAGTTGGGGCACGAGGCGCTGCACGCACAACTGCCCGGCGAGGTGGCTGCAGGCGTGCATCCCAACGACCGCAAGCGGATAGTGCGGGCGCTGGAGCTGGAGCGCATGGGCAGCAGGGCGCACGAGCGCTCCGAGCAGCTCTGGTCGCGACAGCTGCGGCACGAGACGGCGCTGTTCGGCCTCGTCATGGATCGGGAGCGCCTCGATGCCCGCATCGCCGAGCGGGTCCCGCGCATGCTTGCCGGAGGCGCCGTCGAGGAGGTGGAGCAGGCGCTCGTTGACGGCGCCTCGAGGACGGCGCGCAAGGCGATCGGCTTCGCCGAGATCGCGGCCCAGCTGCGCGGAGAGGCCGAGCCGGCGCAGGTGGCGGAGCGGATCGAGCGTCGCCATCGCCAGTACGCCAGGCGCCAGCTGACCTGGATGCGCAAGCTGGCGGACGTGCAGCTGGTGGACCGCAGCGGCGACGATGAGCAGCGCACGGCGGAGGCGATCCTGGAGCGGCTCGATAGGGTTCCCGGCCCGTGGGGATTCGCTTCGAGAAGTGGCAGGCACTCGGCAACGACTACGTGATCGTCGAACGCGATGCGCTCCCGTTCGAGCTGACACCGGAGCGCGTGAGACGCATCTGCTCGGCCCACTTCGGCTGCCACGCGGACGGAGTGCTGCTGCTTTCCGAGCCGACAGACGGCCGCTTCGAGGCGCACCTTCGCATCTTCAATCCCGACGGGTCCGAGGCGGAGCTGTCCGGTAACGGCGCACGGGAGGCCATCCTCTACATGCATCGTCGCGGCATGGTCGAGCAGCGAACGTTCTCGATCGAGACGGCCGCCGGGGAGATCAGGCCCACGGTGCTCGACGATCGCACCGCCGCGGTCGAGATGGGAGTCGCGCGGCTCCAGTCGGCCGACTATCCCTCCGGCGGCCCCGATGGCCACGGCGATGTCGAGGCGGCGGGCAGGAGCTTCCGTTTCCAGCACGTCAACATCGGCAACCCGCAATGCGTGATCGATGTCGGAGAGGAGCTGGAGCGACTCGACCTCGGACGCCTCGGGCCGCCGATCGAGCGCAGCGAGCTGTTCCCGAACCGCACCAACGTGGCCTTCACCAACGTGGTCGCCGATGGCCAGGTGCGCGCGCGCATCTTCGAGCGCGGTGTCGGCGAGACGCTCTCGTCCGGCACGGGGGCCAGCGCCAGCGCGGTGGCCGCGGTGGTGGGTGGATCGAGCAGCCCGGTGACGGTTCGGCTCGACGGCGGGGAGCTCGTGGTCGATGTCGACGAGGATCTGAACGTGCGCCTCACCGGTTGGGCCGAGCCCGTCTTCACGGGTGAGTTATCGGACGAGTTCGTGAGATCGCTGGAGGCGTTGTGATCCCGAAGGCAAGGCGGCTCGATCAGATCCAGCCCTACCCGTTCGCCGAGCTGGAGCGCAAGATCGAGCGCAAGCGCGCCGAGGGAGTGGACGTGATCTCGCTCGGCATCGGTGACCCGGATCATCCGACGCCCGCGAACGTCGTCGATGCGCTGGCGGATGCTGCCCGCGAGCCGGCGCACCAGAAGTACCCGTCGAACCGCGGCAGCAGGGAGTTCCGAGAGGCGGTGGCCTCGTTCTACCAGCGGCGCTTCGGCGTCACCCTCGACGTCGACTCGCAGATCCTGCCCGCGCTCGGTGGGAAGGAGTGCATCTACCACCTCAACTTCGCCTTCCTCGATGCCGGCGACGTGGCTCTTGCCAGCGACCCCGGCTACCCCGTCTACACTGGCGGCCCGCTGCTCGCGGGGGCCGAGCCGGTGCTGCTCCCGCTGCTGCCGGAACGCGGCTTCGCGCCCGACCTGGAGGCGATTGCGCCCGAGTCGCTAGAGCGCGCGCGCCTGATGTTCCTCAACTACCCCAACAACCCGACCGGCGCGGTGGCACCCGAGGGGCTGTTCGAGCAGGCGGTCGAGTTCGCCCGCCGGCACGATCTGCTGGTGGTGCACGACAACGCCTATTCGGAGATCACCTTCGATGGTTACGTGGCGCCCAGCTTCCTCGCGACCGAGGGGGCGATGGACGTCGGGGTCGAGGTCTTCTCGCTCTCCAAGGGCTGGAACATGACCGGTTGGCGCTGCGGCGCGATTGCGGGCAACGAAGAGGCGATAGCGCAGTACTGGCGACTGAAGACCAACGTCGACTCGGGAATGTTCGAGGCCGTGCAGCTCGCCGCCGTGGCGGCGTTGACCGGGCCCGACACCCACCTGCGGGAGATGCGCGAGATCTACCGGCGGCGGCGCGACCTGGTGCTCGGGGCACTGCGGGAGATCGGCATCGAGATCGAGGCTCCGCGGGGGACGATCTATGTCTGGGCGCCTGTGCCGGCCGGGCACACGTCGGCCTCGTTCGCCGAGCAGGTGCTCGAGCGGGCCGCCGTGATCGTCTCACCCGGCTCCTCCTACGGGCCCAGCGGCGAGGGCTGGTTCCGCATCTCGCTCACGATCGACGACGAGCGCCTGAGCGAGGCCGTCGAGCGCATGCGAGACAGCCTCGCGGGCTGACCGTCGCGCCGACCTAGAATGGGGCCAATGTCCCTTCTTGCAATCCAGGCCCGATAGGTGGAGCGCTCCAAGCGCAAGGGCCGTTCGCGGCCTTCGCAGTATCAGCCCCCCGCGGGAGCGGGGATCGTCAATCCGCGTGCTCGCCAGCGAGCCGTCTGCATCGCCGTGCTGCCGTCGCCGGCTCGCGAGGGGCAGGACGAGCTGGCGGAGCTGAAGGAGCTGCTGCGCACCGCCGGTGTGGCGGTGGCGGGCGAGCTTGTCCAGCGCCGGGACCAGCCCGACCCGTCCAACTACTTCGGCAAGGGCAAGATCGAGGAGCTGAAGCGCGTGGCGAAGGAATCGAACGCCAACCTGATCGCCTGCGACGACGAGTTGCTTCCGCGTCAGGAGAGGAACCTCGAGCAGTTGACCGGGGTGCCGGTGGTCGACCGCACGGCCATCATCCTCGACATCTTCGCCGACCATGCCGCCTCCGCGGAGGGCAAGCTGCAGGTCGAGTTGGCACAGCTCGAGTACAACCTGGCCCGCATGCGGGGCCTCTGGACCCACCTCGAACGGCTCGGCGGCGGCATCGGCACGCGCGGACCTGGCGAGTCGCAGATCGAGACCGACCGCCGGCTGGCGCGCGACCGCATCTCGCAGTTGCGGCGCCGCATCGAGCGCTCACAGCGCTCGCGCCGCCTGATGCGCAGCCGCCGC
This sequence comes from Solirubrobacterales bacterium, assembly GCA_038330145.1. Taxonomy (GTDB): domain Bacteria; phylum Actinomycetota; class Thermoleophilia; order Solirubrobacterales; family JBBDJG01; genus JBBQNR01. Next base: position 49,196 of record JBBQNR010000011.1, on the reverse strand, counting down.
GAGAGCTCGGACCATCCGACAGTGGCGCTCGCCGGCTACACGAACGCGGGCAAGTCCACCTTGCTGAACGCGCTCACCGACGCGGACGTCGGGGTGGGGGAGAGGCTTTTCCACACGCTCGACCCCACGACGCGCTCCTTCCGTCACGAGGGACGTGCCTACCTGCTGACCGACACGGTCGGCTTCATCCAGAAGCTGCCGCACCAGCTGGTGGAGTCGTTCAAGGCCACGCTCGAGGAGACGGCGAACGCGGACCTGATCCTGCACGTGGTCGATGTGTCGGCTCCCGAGGACGTGCGCGAGTCGATGATGGAAGCCGTCGACGACGTGCTGACGGAGATAGACGCGGATGCCGGGCAGCGCGTGCTGGTGATGAACAAGTCCGACCTGCTCGACGAGGAGGACCGGCGCCTGCTCCCGCTGCGCCATCGCGACGCCGTGCTGGTGTCGGCGCTCACCGGTGAGGGGATCGATGACCTGCGCCGGCGCATCCAGATCGTGTTCGACCGCGGCCTGACCGCGATCGAGCTGCTGGTCCCCTACGAGCAGGGCGGCATCGTCTCGCGGCTGCACGAGCTGGCCGGTGAAATAGAGCGTGAGGACACCGCGGAAGGCGTTCACGTGCGTGCGCGTGTGCCCGCTGCGGTGGCCGAGAGGCTGCGGCGCTTCGATCTCAACGGAGCGCCGGGGAACGCCGGCGAGCCTGAAGAAGATTGATCGTCGAGTTCAAACGCCTGCACCCGGAGGCGAAGGCGCCCGTGCAGGCGCACGAGCATGACGCTGGATACGACCTGTTCGCGGCGGAGCGGTGCCGGCTCGAGGCCGGACAGCGAGCCAGCGTCGGCACCGGCATCGCGATCGCCGTCCCCGAGGGGCACGCGGGCCTCGTGCTGCCGCGCTCCGGCCTGGCCGCCCGTCACGGCATCGCGCTCGTCAACGCGCCCGGACTGATCGACGCCGGCTACCGCGGCGAGCTGAGGGTGCTGCTGCTCAACACGGACAGCTCCGAGGCCTTCGCGATCGAGCCCGGCGATCGCATCGCGCAGCTCGTGATCGCGCCGGTGGCTGGCCCCGACTTCGTGGAGGCGAGCGAGCTGTCGGAATCGGTGCGCGGCACGGCCGGCTTCGGCTCCTCGGGCGTCACCTAAGCCACCACTGTGTCGCAGCAGGACATCGGCGTCATCCTGGCCAGTTACGAGGCCTTCAACTCGGGAGATCTGCACACGGCCATGGACGCGTTCGCTCCCGAGATCGAATGGAACGTTCCGCCGATACTCCCGGACGCGCAGGTCTACCACGGCCACGAAGGAGTGGAGCGGTTCTGGACGACTTGGCGCGAGTCGTTCGACGACTTTCGGGTCGAGGTCGAGGAGACCATCGACGCGGGCGCACGCATCGTCGTGATGACAAAGATCCGCGGCCGCGGGCGCGACAGCGGGATCGTCGTCGACACGCCGAGCTTCGCCCAGATATGGACCATGCGCGATGGCAGGGCGGTACACGTCGAGATGCTGCCGAACCGCAGCGAGGCGCTCGAGCTCGTGGGTCTCGAGCCGCCGGGTCTACGAAGCTAGGCGGCCTTGCCGAGCGCAGCCTCGAGCGCCGACCGGTGCGCCGCGGCCTCGAGCTCGTCGTCCAGCGGCTCCAGCCCCGGGGCGCCGCCGTGGCGGCGCTCGAGCCCCCAGGCGATCAGCAGGTCCGCCAGCCAGACGTTCTTGGGCAGCAGCGGCCCGTGCAGGTAGGTGCCGATCAGGCGCCGGTGGCGGACGCCCTCGACGCCGTCGCGACCGTTGTTGCCAAAGCCCTTGACCACACGCCCGAGAGGCTCCTGACCCTCGCCGAGGTAAGTGCGACCGCCGTGGTTCTCGAAGCCGGCCAGCCGGCGCGTGCCGTCCCCGAGATCGACCTCGATCACGACGTTGCCGATCAGCCGCGGCCCCGGCTCGCGCACCGTCTCGAGGTCGACCAGGCCGAGACCGGGCAACAGCTCGCCATCCGGCAGCGCGTAGGAGCCCCCCAGCAGCTGGTAGCCGCCGCAGACGGCGAGCATGGCCGTGTCCCCGGCGACAGCCTCGGCAAGCGCCTCGCGCTTGGTCTCGACCATGTCGCGAGCGACCAGGACCTGATCGCTGTCCTGGCCGCCGCCGATGTAGAGCAGGTCGTGACCTTTCGGGTCCACGCCGTCGCCAAGGCCGGCGCGTGCGAGCTCGAATCCGATCCCCCGCCAGCGGCAGCGGCGTTCGAGCACGGCGATGTTGCCACGGTCGGCGTAGATGTTCATGTGCTCGGGATAGAGCCAGAGCACGCGAAGGGAGAGATCAGGCATCTGCACCGAGCACGACCACCGTGCTGCCGACGTGGTCGGCAGTGGGGGGGATGCGCAGGCGCCGGTGCGCCACCAGGCCGGCGCTGGAAGCCTCGCGCTCGAGCGCATCGGCACTGACGACGGCGAGTCGCACCCTGTAGCGGCTCTCGCTCAGCTGGCCCGACTGCGAAACAGCCTTGCGAAGCCGTTCCAGCTCGATCGATAGCGTGCGGCGGCGTACGGCCAGCGGCAGGCTCGAGAAGACCCAGCCGTCACGCTCCAACAGGTCGGCAAGCGGCGCCTCCGCCGGCTCGGCGACCCACTCCTCGTCGAAGTCGAGCAGAGCCAGCGCCGCTCGCCCGCCTGGATCCAGGTGCCGCGAGATGCTCGACAGCAGGGACTCGCGCTGCGCCTGAGTCTCCATCAGCTGCACGAGCTGCATCGGCGCCAGGACGAGATCGAAGCGACGGCCGAGGTCGAACGACCGCGCGTCGGCGACGACCGTGTCGAGTTCGACGCCGGCGGGTGCCGCGCGACGGCGCAGCTCGGCGACCAGCTCCGGCTCCGAATCGAGCGCCGTCACCTGAGCGCCCGCGGCGGCGAGCGCAAGGCTGACGCGCCCGGTGCCGCAACCGAGGTCGAGCAGCCGGCAGCGACCGTTGCGGTGCTTCGACGCAAGCCTGCGCCAGGTCCGCAGGTCGGCGCGGTAGGAGCCGCACTCCACGTCCTGCCAGACGGCCTCGCTGTCGTGCTGCGGCGGCGCATCGGTGGCGACGGTGGCGCGGCGCCCCGGTTTCGGGCTCGGGATCATTCCTCCCAGTAGGGTCGCGCAAGCCCGCGACTGGCGAGCAGGTCCTGCAGCTCGATCAGGGCCGTGTAGGTCGGCAGCACATAGAGCGGGCCACCATCGCGCTCGGCGGCGAGGTCGAGGCCTGCGGCGAGGTCCGGACTGACCTCGATCTTCTCCGTCGGCACACCGGCGTATTTGAGGCGCAGCGCCAGCTCGGCCGCGCGCGTTCCCGAGCAGACGACGCTGCCCGCGGGCTCGGCCAGCAGCTCGAAGTCGGCGTCCCAGATCCACGACACGTCGCGACCGTCCGCGATGCGGTCGTTGAGCGCCATCAGAAGGTCGAGACCGGGCTGCCCGTTCTGCCTCGTCATCTCGGCGGCAAGCGTCCTGAAGACCTCGTTCGCGCCGACCGGGTTCTTGATCAGCAGGATCGAAAGCGAGCGCGAACCGACCTGTACATGCTCACCGCGGCCGAAAGCAGCGGCGAACGACTCCAGCCCGGCCTTGATCAGGTTCAACCCAAGCCCCAGTGAGAGGCAACAGGCCGTGGCGGCCAGCGCGTTGTAGACGTTGTAGAGACCGGGCAGCTGCAGATGGAGCTCGATCTGCCCCTGAGGTGTGTCGATCGTGACGGTCGAGCCCGACATTCCCGACAGCTCGACCTTGGTCGCGGCGACCGTGGGCTGCGGACGCGCATTGCCGCAGCTCGGGCAGAGGTAGTCGCCGAGGTGACCGAGGTAGGCGGTGCGGTATTGATAGGAGGAGCCGCAGCGGCGGCAGTGCTTGGCGTCGAAGGCGTGCTCGAGGTCGGCGAGCGCGTGCGATCGGTCCTCGACCCCGAAATAAACGACGCCGCTTCTGCGCTCACCCTCGGCGGTGCGGCCTAGGTCGGCCACCAGAGGGTCGTCGGCGTTCAGGACCATCACGCGCGGCCGCTGCGACCGGTCCGCGAGCCGTGCCCACTCGTCGGCGAGCCGATCCAGCTCGCCGTAGCGGTCCAGCTGGTCACGGAACAGGTTGCCGAGCACGAGGGTGTGCGGTCGCAACTGCTCCACGACGGTTGCGACCCAGGCCTCGTCGACTTCGAACAGACCCAGCTGCACGTCATCCAGCCTTCCCCCTTTCGTGCGCTCGAGCAGGGCGGTGGCAACCCCGCCCGGCATGTTGGCGCCGGCACGGTTGTGCGCGCTGGAGACGCCGGCCTCTCGCAGCACGCTCGCGATCATGCCGGCGGTGGTCGTCTTTCCGTTCGTTGCGCTCACGACCACCGACCCGCGCTCGAGGCCGCTGCCAAGCTGCTCCAGTGCCCGGGGGGCAAGCCGCAGCAGCAGCTTTCCCGGCAGGCTGGTGCCGCCTCCGCGCCGGCTCAGCCGAGATAGGCGGCCGACGGCTCTTGCGAGCGCGATCTTGAGGCCCAGCATCAGGACCGGACGGCGGGAGCGATCACCCGCATGGCGCCGGGCACCAGTCTGACCTTGGCGGGCAGCCGCGCGACGGGCTCGCCGTCGGCATAGACGTCGAAGGCGCGGTCCGCCGAGATCTCGACCTCGCGCGCCCGGAAGGACCGGACGCCATCGAGCTCCACATGGGTTCCTTTGAACACCTTGGGCAGATTAGCCAGGAAGCGCAGCTTCGAGTTCTTGCCGATCAGGATCACCTCCAGCAGGCCGTCGTCGGTCTTCGCCTCCGGCGCGACCCGCATGCCGCCGCCATAGAAGCGCGAGTTGGCCGCGACCACGGTGTAGCCCTCGAAGCTGTGCTCATCGCCGTCGAGCCTGACCGTGAACTTCGTCGGCCGCCAGGCGGCAAGGGCGCGAAGGGCCGCGTACAGGTAGACCAGGTTCCCTTTCACGAGCCGAGCCTCGTTGGCAAGCCGGTTGGCCTCGGAGTCGAAGCCCGTCGAGGCGATGCAGGCGAAGGGCCTGCCGTTGACCTCGCCAAGGTCCAGCTCACGCACCTCGCCGGTCGCCAGCACGCGACAGGCCTGGCGAGAATCGAACGGGATCCCGAGCTCGCGAGCGAAGTCGTTTCCGCGACCGGCCGGCAGCACGCCGAGCACACCGTGCTCCCGCACCACTCCGGCCAGCGCGCCGACGATGCCGTCGCCGCCCATCGCCACCACGACCTCTCCTGCGCTCACCGCCTCCGTGGCGGCCTCGCCAGCGTGCTCCATGTCGCGTGTCTCCACCACGCGGTGTTGCAACCCGAGCGACGTCAGCTCCCGTTCGACCTCCGGCAGCAGGCGCAGCGCGCGCCCCCCGGCCGCGCTCGGGTTGAGGATCAGGACCAGCCTGCGCGGCTCGCTCACCTCAGGCACCCGCCTCCGCCCGCCGCGCGGCCCAGTCTCCGCGCGCGTCGCCGCTGAGGTGGTCGAGCGAGTCGAGCGGAAGGAATTCGACCTCGTTCGCGCGCTCGCCGAGCAGCCGCTCGATGTGAGGGTGGTCCGGGTCGAGCGGATCGCAGATAAGCAGCTGGTCCTGTTCGAAACGCTCCCAGGGCTCGTCCGTGAGCTTCTCGCTCGAGGCCAGCACGACATGCTGGCCGCCCGGGCGTTCGAGGTGGAGATGGTGATGGGTGTGTGTGTCGGCGTCGAGCTCGGGATCTCGCACCAGCCAGAACAGCTCGTAGATTCCGAGCCGGTACGCATACAGCCGTCGCCCGTCGCTGAACAGGAAGTTGAGCGCCGAGAAGCAGCAGCGCTCGCAGACCGCCTCGATGGTGGAGCGGAGCGAGCTGACGACGTCGTCGGGGTCCAGCATCGTCATCAGCAGCTCGAAGAAGCGCTCGGAGTCGGTCTCACCGAGCGGCTCACGGGCCGTCAGCGGCGCCAGCGTCCGTGGGTGCAGGATGGTGCCGTTGTGGCAGTAGGCGTAAGGACCGCGCGAGAACGGGTGGGTGTTCTCCAACTTGAGCCCGCCCATGGTCGCGCGGCGCACGTGCACCATCGTCAGCGGCGAGAACGCCCGCGCGGCGACCGGGAAGTCGGGGTCGGCGTGGGCTGCGACCGGGAACCGCTCGACCGTCAGCCCGCCGTCGGTGTAGTAGGCGATGCCCCAGCCCGAGTCGTGGCGTTCGGACTGCTGTATGAGCGGGTTCTCCGCTTCCAGCAGCTCGAAGGAGATATCGACAGGGGCAGTGGCCGCGACCCCGAACAGCCTGCACATAAAGGGAGTCTAGGCGGGCAGGCGTGTCGGTGGTCGCGGCCGTCCTGCCGCTGTCACTTGACGGTTACGGTGCCGGCCATGCCCAGCTCCCGGTGGCCGGGAACCGTGCAGACCATCGAGTACTTGCCGGGTGCGAGATCGACCTTGACATCCTCGCTCTTGCCGCCGAGGAAGGTCGACGTGCCGACGAGCTTCTTGGTCGACTTCTTCGGGTCGGGACCCTGCTCGATCGTCAGGTTGTGGGCGAGGTTGCCCTTGTTCTCGGCCGTGATCGTACCGCCCTTGCTGATCGAAACGGCGTCCGGCTTGAACGAGTACTCGTCCATCGCGACCGTCGCGGCCTTGGCACCAGCCGCCCCGCCGCCGGTGGTCTTGGTCGTCGCGGTCGTGGTGGTATCGGTGGTGGAGGCGTTGTTGTTGTCATTGCCGCCGCCGCATCCGGCGCCGAGGGCCAGCAGCGCTACCACCGACATCAGCGTCAGGGCTCGTAAAGCCTTCATCGTCCACCTCCTGGTCGGGGACGAAATGGGGGGAGAGAGTGAGGCGGCGCAACTCTACCGCAGTGTCAGAGCCCGGCCGCGGGCCGGGTGAAGCCTGCGGGTGCCCGCATCGTTGCTGGCCGCGAATGTAAGCTGCGCGATCGTGCGCGCGTCCAGATTGGTGCAGATGCTGCTGCTCGCGGCCGTCGCCGCGCTGATCGGCCTGTCCGCCGGGTGTGGGGGAGATGGCGGCGACAAGAAATCCGCCGCCGGGGCCAGCGGTCAGACCGGCGCGAGCGCAGACGCGGGCAAGAAGTGCGAGAAGGTCGACAAGCCTGCGCCCGAGCAGGTGCGCAAGCAGCGTGCACCGAGCTTCCAGCTCGCTCGCGGCAAGACCTACATAGCGACCGTCGAGACCACCTGCGGCGACTTCACCATCAAGCTCGATCCCAAGCAGGCTCCCAAGACGGGTGGCTCGTTCGTGAGCCTTGCCCGCAAGAAGTTCTACGACGGCCTCACCTTCCACCGCATCGTGCCGGGGTACGTGGTCCAGGGCGGGGATCCGAGTGGCATCGGCACCGGTGGTCCCGGCTACAAGGTGCATGAGCGGATGCCCAACGACCTCGTCTATTCGGAGGGAGTGGTGGCGATGGCGAAGGCGGCGCAGGAGCCACCCGGCACATCCGGCAGCCAGTTCTTCGTCGTGACCGCTGCGAACGCCAATCTCGACCCCGAGTACGCGCTGATCGGCGAGGTCAAGGACGGCTTCGACACGGTGCGCCGCATCGGGCTGCTCCCCGTCGGTCCCAACGAACAGCCGCTGCTGCCCGTCGTGATCAAGAAGATCACGATCTCGGTGAAGTAGGGCTCAGTACAGCGCCGCGGCGAGGCGGCGGCGATAGGTCTTGGCGAGCGGGTGGTCGGCGCCCAGCTCGGCGAAGAGCCCGACCATGACCTTGCGGATCAGCTCGCGAGTGTTCTCGTCGGCGGTCTCCAGCGCGAACGCCAGCTGCTCCAGCGCCTGTTCGTGGTTGCCCTCCGAAAGCTCGCCCAGGGCCGCGCCGAGTTGCGGATCGCGCTCGCCGGCTCCGGACAGCAGCAGTCGTGCCCGGGCCGCCAGGCCCTCGGCGACGAAGTCGCCCTCGATGCGGTCCACGAAGTCGAGAGCCCCCTGCGTCTCACCTCGCTGGAGCAGGGCGCGCGCCAGCCCGGCGGCCGCGGCCGCGTTTCCGGGCTCGAGCTCGAGCGCACGACGCAGCGACTGTTCGTCCCCCTCCGCGACGAGCGCATCGGCCTCCGATGGCACCATCCTGTCGATGAAACGCTCGACCTGAGGCTGGGGGATGGCGCCGGTGAACTCGTCCACGACCTCGCCGTCCCGGAAGGCCTTGACCGCCGGGATTCCACGGATGCCGTAGCGCCGTGCGAGACCCTGGTTGGAGTCGACGTCGACCTTTGCCAGCACGACGTCGCCGTTGCGGCTCTCGACCGCCCTCTCGATCATCGGCCCGAGCGTACGACAGGGTCCGCACCATTCGGCCCAGAAGTCGACCACCACAGGGACCTCCCTCGAGCGCTCTATCACCTCGCGCTCGAACTGCTCCTCGGTGACGTCGATGGCGACGGAATCAGTCACGAGTCAGGGCTTTCCCACGTCGCCCTTCACGATCAGGTAGCCAAGTGGGATGCCGCGTTTCTGGAGGGTGATCTCGTAGACGCCGTTCAGCCTGGCCGGGAAGACGAACTGTGCTCTGCTGCTGGGAGTCACGGTCTGAGCGAGGTCGTACCCATCCACGCGCACGATGTCGGCGACATCGGAGCTGACCCTCAGGCGAACCGGGTCGTCGCGCTTGACCACCACACGCTTGAAGCCGCCCACGGCCTTGTTGTTACGCATGGCCAATTCGACGTACGGCTCCTCGGGGGGGACGCCCTGCCCGCCCTGCGCGCCGGGAGAGGAGGTGGGGGAGTCATTGGACCCTCCGCCGCCCTGCCCGGAGCCGTCCTGAGAGCGCTGCCGGGAGCCTCGCTGCGAGCCTCCGGTCCCCGTACCGATGCCCGAGGACCCGCCGGTCCCCGTGTCGCCGACGGCGCCGGATGGGGTGGCCCCCGAGCTGCCCGTAACGCCCTCGGCGCCCTGTCCCCCGGCCGCGCCCTTGCGAAACTGCTTCGCCGCGTCCTTTTGGGCTTTCTCGATGCGACTGCCCACGTCGTCGTTGCCCCCGTTCGAGGCCAGGATCACGACCAGCAGCGTCAGGAGTCCGAATGCGAGCGCGATGCCCGCCACCGCGCGCTTGCTCAAAGGTCCCACGGACCCATTGTGACGGCTTCGGTGGGCCATCGAGGCTCGACCGCAGGGGAGGCGAGGCCTATCCGGGCCTCATATGGCGAATTTTCGGCTGAGTTGACATAACCCCCGTTCTCGCGCGTTGAGGCGCTGGGGGCGGCCCTGGAGGGTTTCCTCGCCGGTTATGCCGCTGCGGGGGCCTTAAGGGGCGTCAATCGGCAGGCATTGGTTGCATCGCCGGGTGAGAGGCGAGATCATCGTCATGGAGGCAGGAGAGAACCGAACAGGAGGTTGAGATGGAGGCTGCGACCAGCCAGCCCGGTGCCGCAGCAACGGAGCAACCGCGCGCACTCGCGGCGACCACGATGTGCGAGGCGTTCCAGATCACGGCCGAGGAGCGCTCCGACCAGCCCGCGTTGCGCTTGAAGGACTCCGACTTCGAGGCCACCTGGGGCGAATACGCGGACACCGTGCGCCGGCGGGCGGCGGCATTCGGTGCGCTCGGAGTGCAGCGCGGCGACGTCGTCGGCTTCATGCTGGTCAACCGCCCCGCCTTCAACCTCTGCGACTGCGCCGCCATGCATCTCGGCGCGACCTGCTTCTCCATATACAACACCTCCTCTTCCGAGCAGATCGAGTACCTGCTCACGGACGCCGGCAACCGCGTCGTGGTGACCGAGCAGGCGTTCCTCGATCGCCTGCTGCCGATGATCGACCGGGTGCCGACGCTCGAGCACCTGATCGTGATCGACGGGGAAGCGCCCGAGGGGACCATGTCGCTGGCGGACTTCGAGGCGCTCGGCTCCGACAGCTTCGACTTCGAGGCTGCCTGGCGGGCCGTGCAGCCGGAGGACGTGCTGTGTCTGATCTACACGTCGGGTACCACCGGTCCGCCCAAGGGAGTGCAGCTGACGCACGACAACATGATGAGCGAGTGGCGCGCGTTCCATCCCGTCTATCCCGTCACTCCGGGCGGTCGCTCGATCTCCTTTTTGCCGAGCGCGCACGTCGCCGACCGCTGGGCCAACCACTACTCCTCGATGGCGCTCGGCCAGACGGTCTACTCATGCCCCAACCCGCGCGAGATGGTCGCCTACTCGATGCAGGTCGTCCCGACGATCTGGGGCGGCGTGCCCCGAATCTGGGAGAAGCTGAAGGCGGCGCTGGAGGCAGGCTTCGAGGGCGAGCAGGACGAGCAGAAGCGCGCCGCCGTCGAGCAGGCGATGGAGGTCGGCCTGCGCAGGGCGCGCGCCAAGCAGGAGGGCGCGGTGCCGGCGGAGCTCGACGAAGCATGGAGGAAGGCGGACCAGCTCGTCTTCTCCCGCATCAGGCAGGCGCTGGGCCTGGACGAGGTGGAGCTGTTCGCAGTCGGTGCCGCCCCCACCCCGCCGGAGGTGATCGAGTTCTTCGACGCCATGGGAATCGAGATCTCCGAGCTGTGGGGGCTGTCGGAGACGACATCCTGCGCAACCATCAACCCTCCGGGCGCGATTCGCACCGGCACCGTCGGCAAGCCGCTCGCCGGCGTCGAGGTGAAGCTGGCGGATGACGGCGAGATCCTGATCCGAGGACCGATCGTGATGAAGGGCTACCGCGGCAAGCCCGAGATGACCGCCGAGGCGATCGACGCCGACAACTGGTTCTACACCGGCGACATCGGCAGCTTCGACGACGACGGCTACCTCAGCATCATCGACCGCAAGAAGGAGCTGATCATCAATGCGGCCGGCAAGAACATGTCTCCGGCCAACATCGAGGTGAAGCTGAAATCGGCCAGCCCGCTGATCGCACACGCGGTCGCGATCGGCGATCGACGGCCCTACAACGTCGCGCTGATCGTGCTCGACCCGGACGGCTGCGGAGCACTGGCCGCGCGGCAGGGGCTGGCCGACGCCTCCCCCACCGCGATGGCGGGCGAGCCCGCGGTCCACGACGAGGTCGCGGCTGCGGTCGAGCGGGCAAACGCGCAGCTGTCGCGAGTCGAGCAGATCAAGAAATTCCACATCGTCGCCGGCGAGTGGGAGCCCGGTGGCGACGAGTTGACGCCCACGATCAAGCTCAAGCGCAGGCCGATCGGCCAGAAGTACGCCGCCGAGGTCGACACGCTCTACGCCTAGGCCACCTGGAGCAGCCGCTCTGCGAGCGCCGAGGCGTTCATGTGCGCGATCGCCTCGATCGAGACCATCGGGTTGACGCCAGAGGCGGTCGGGAACGACGAGCCGTCGCAGACCAACAGGTCGCGCGCCTCCCAGGTCTCGCCGAGCGGGTTGCAGGCGGAGCCGGCGGGCGATCCGCCCATGCGGGCCGAGCCCATGATGTGGAACGAGTTGAAGGTGCACTGTCCGGGCCCGTAGCCGGCGGCGTCCGCGTCGGCGTTGAACTGATCGCGGCTGCCCTTGCGGCCGGGGTCGTACGAGACCCAGCGCGAGTGCGACGAGAAGATGCGCTGCGCTCCGGCCGCCTCCAGGATCTGCGCCGCTCCGTCCACGCCCTTGCGAGCATGCTGGACGTCGAATTCGGAGAGCCGGTACTTGACGACCGGTTGCCCGTCGCGGCCGACCTTCACCTCTCCCCCGTCGCGGTCACGCAACAGCGCTCCGATCGCGGTCATGTGAGAGAGCGACTGCATCATCTCGGCGTGCTGGCTCGCGCTGCGCCAAGGGCCGAACGACACCAGCAGCGTGGGGTGAAGGGCGGCGGTCTCGTACTTGACGCCGTAGCCTCCGTCGAGGTAGCGGTGCTGGTCCGAGTAGACGGCCTGCATGGTGCCCTCCCAGGGACGGATCTCCTGGTCGAAGACGCCCCAGATGACCGTGGCAGGGTGCAGGCGCAGGTGCTTGCCGATGTTGGGGTTGGCCAAGCCCGAGCGCCGCAGCAGCGCCGGGGTGTGCAGCGCTCCACAGGCCGAGATCACTGCCCTCGAGCGCACCTTGACCGCGTGGCCGTCCAGCGTGCGCGCCTCGACGCCGGTGGCGCGGCCCTGCTCCACCACGACGCGATCAACTCGCGTGCGGACGATGATGCGGGCGCCCGCCTGCGCCGCGTCGAGAAGCCAGGTCTTCACCGTGGACTGTTTCGCTCCGTGACGGCATCCGTAGCCGCAGAAGCCGCACTCCTTGCCCTGCTCGCAGCCGCGAACGTTGCGCGGCATGATGTCCGAGTGCCAGCCGAGCGCAACCAGGCCCTGGTGCATGACCTGCTCGCGCTGCGAGGGACGGTTGTGCTCCTGGTTCACCCCCAGGCGCTCGCAGACGGCGTCGAGGCTCTGCGCGTACTGATCGCTCGTGAATGCCGGCACGCCGTGTGAGGCCCACTCCTCGCGCACGTCGTCGGGAGTCCTGAACGAGGTCGTGTAGTTGATCGTCGTGCCACCACCGAGGCACGATCCTGCCAGCAGGCCGACGCTCTGGTCGTGCGTCGCCGCTCCGCCGCCGTACAGGTACATGCGCGACAGGCCCGAGAACTCGCCGCCGTCGAAGTCGGCGTCGTCGTAGTAGTCACCGGCCTCGAGGACGACGACGTCGAGGCCCGCCTGCGCGAGCACTCCCGCGGCGGTGCCGCCACCTGCCCCCGAGCCGACGATGACGACGTCACAGTCGATCTGGGTGTCGCGCTCGACAGCGAGCGGCGCGAGCGCGCGCGGCGGTGGATTGTCCGGGCGCCCGAGCGGGCCCGGGTAGTCCATCCTGTCCCAGACCGGGTTCGGCTCGCCATTCGGTCCCGGCAGGACGTAGTACATCAGCAGAGCGCCCTTGCGCAGCGCCTGGAAGGCAGCCCGCCGCTGCGGACTGCGGCTGTCGCACCACGACAGCAGAACCCGCTCCCGCTTCTCGGGTGGAAGCGAGCTGAAGCGGCGCAGCCCTCCCCCTCCCACCGCCGTCAGCATCGCCGTGTCCCAGAGCGACAGCAGTTGAGCGACCTGCTTGCGCTCAGACCTGCGCGGGTTCATCGCGACCGCCCCGAGCACGGCGGCCGGAACCCCGAGCGCGGTGGCGGACGGAAGGCCGTCCCGAGCCGGCACGAAGGTGTCGCAGATTGCATCGAGGGCACGCTGAGCGCGGCCGCCAAGAGCCTCCATAGAGGCCGGATCCTTTCAAAGCTTCAGAGCGCTGTCGAGGCTGCCGATCATGAGAGGGCAGCCCCGCGCACGACGGCGCTGAGCCGGGCAATGGCGGGTGCGCACCGATGACCTCCCACCAGGACAACTACGAGCCCGAGACCGGCCTGCTCAATGTCGAGGGCCTCGCGCAGGCAGTTGAGGCGGAGCTTTCCCGGGCGGCGCGACACGAGGTACCTCTCTCGCTCGTCTACCTGGAGGTCTCCGGCCTTCCCGCCGTGAACGGCAAGGGCGCATCCAGCAGGCTGGTGGCGGCGAACGTGACCGAGGCCCTGCTCGGCACCGTGCGGGCGGAGGATCGGGTGGCCCGCATCGGCGACCTGCGCTTCGCCGTGCTGGCGACCGAGGCGGGCGACGGCGATGCCCTCAGCTCCCGCCTGGCCAAGCAGGTCGAGAAGCACGTCCACACCCTCGGCGAAACCGCGCAGGCTCTGACAGTGGCCGTCACGTGCGTCGACTGCCAGTTCGACGAGATGTCTCGCGCAGAGCTGATGCAGCAGGCAGCACGCCAGTTGGCCGCGGCGATCCTCCAGGGTTCGGGCATCCCCTACCCGCCAGAGAGCCCCACGGACCTCACTCAGGCGAACTGAGCCAGGCCGCCCCCGGGCAGAGGTCCATCACCCAGGGGAAGCCCTAAGATTGGCGCGATGGCCGATCGGCTCACCGCGCTCGATTCGTCCTTCCTCCACCTGGAGGACGACAGCTCGCACATGCACGTTGCCTCCGTGACGATCTTCGAGGGCCCTCCCCCCTCCCATCAGGAGCTGATGGACCACATCGAACGCCGCCTGGAGCTGGTGCCGCGCTTCCGTCAGAAGCTGCGCTTCGTGCCGCTCAACCAGGGCCGGCCTGTCTGGGTCGACGATCCTCACTTCAATCTCGACTACCACGTTCGCACGACCGCGCTGCCGCCCCCCGGCGACGAGGAGCAGCTGAAGCGCCTGGCCGGGCGGGTCTTCTCGCAGCAGCTCGACCGCTCGAAGCCACTGTGGGAGATCTGGCTCGTGCACGGCATGGATCGCGGCGGGGAAGACGACGATGGCCAGGGCCGCTTCGCGTTGCTGTCCAAGACCCACCATGCGCTGGTCGACGGCGTCGCGGGAGTTGACATCACCGCCGTCCTGTTCGACACCGCGGCGGAGCCGCAGACCCAGCCGGCCACGGGCCCGCCGTGGGTGGCGCGCCCTGAGCCGACGTCCGCGCAGCTCTTCGGCGAGGCGCTGCTCGAGCGGGTCACACAGCCGGCGGAGATCGTGCGCTCGGCGCGCTCCGCCTTCCGTGCTCCGCGGCGGATCGCGAAGGCTCTCTACGAGTCGGCCGGCGCGGTCGGCGCGTTGGCCAAGTCGGGCCTCGGCGCTCCCCCCTCGTCCCTGAACGTGGACATCGGCCCGCACCGGCGCTTCGAGTGGACCCGCACCGACCTCAAGACCCTGAAGGGGATCAAGAACGAGCTCGGTGGCAGCGTCAACGACGTCGTGCTGGCGGTCGTTGCCGGCGCCCTGCGCCGCTTCCTGCAGGACCGCGGCGAGGAGGACGTCTCCGAGCTGGAGCTGCGCGTGATGGTGCCGGTTAGCGTCCGGCGCGAGGACGAGCACGGCATCGGCGGCAACCGCGTGGCCGCCATGATGGCCCCGATGCCGGTCTACGAGGCGGACCCGGCCGAGCGCCTGCGCATCGTTCGCGACGCGATGTCTGGCCTGAAGGAAGGAAAGCAGGCGGTCGGCGCGCAGATACTTACCGAACTGAGCGGCTTCGCGCCTCCGACGGTGCTGGCCCAGGCGGGACGGCTCCAGGCTCGCCAGCGCTTCTTCAACCTGGTCGTGACCAACGTTCCCGGCCCGCAGTCCGAGCTGTTCGTGCTCGGCCGCCGCCTGCTCGACCTTTTCCCGATGGCCCCGCTGGCCAAGCGACAGGCGCTCTGCATCGCGGTCATGAGCTACAACGGCAGGCTCAACTTCGGCCTGCTCGGAGACTTCGACGAGATGCCCGACCTGGAGAATCTCGCGCGCGCGATCCAGGATTCCCTGGATGAGCTGCGTGTCGCGGCCGGCGTCGAGTCCGCTGTCACCGAGGTCGCGCCGCTGCCCGAGACGGCAAGGACCACGGCCGCCGCGCAGCCCAACGGCGCAGCCGAGACCAGCACGGTCGAGTAGCGACGCGCTGCAGCAGCAGCTCCCCGGCAGGCTGGTGGAACCGCCGCGCCTCCGCTGACCAGCGGCTGAGCCCGACGTGGAGAGGCGGTTCTATCCACATGGACAAGCCAATTTGGGCAAATTCTGTACGCACGGCTAATGAAACGCCCCGCGCTTGTGCCAAGAATGCCCGCGACCTGTCGGCCCAGTCGGCTGACCCTGAGCGTTTTCTCCTGGGGAAGGAGCGAGATTGTGAAACTCGTGATCGGCATCGTGCGGCCTGAGAAGGCGAACGATGTCCTGGAGGCCCTCTACCGCGCCGACGTGCGCGGCTTTTCTATGAGCCGGGTCCAGGGGCACGGCGGTGAGTTCGACCGTGTGGAGACCTACCGCGGCACCACCGTGAAGGTGGGCCTCTCCGACAAGGTCCGCTTCGAGATCGCAGTATCCGACCCCTTCGTCCAGCCGGCGATCGACGCTCTCTGCGAGGGCGGCCGGACCGGTGAGGTCGGCGACGGCAAGATCTTCGTGCTGCCGATGGAGCGGGCGGTCCGCATCCGCACGGGTGAGACCGACCACGGCGCCGTGACTCCGGTGGCCTCATGATCGATCTTCCGCTGCTCTTCGCGCAGGTCGGCGAGGTGGACACGGGTGACACGGCCTGGATGCTGGTCGCAACCGCGCTCGTTCTCTTGATGACGCCCGCCCTCGGGCTCTTCTATGCGGGCCTCGTGCGCGCGAAGAACACCCTCAACACCTTCATGATGTGCATCGCCGCGATCGCGGTCGCCACCGTCACGTGGGCGGCCGTGGGCTATTCCCTGGCGTTCGACGGGACCGGCGACCTGATCGGCGGCCTTGGCCATGTGGGCCTGAAGGACGTCACCTTCGCACCCCGCGAGGGGACGACGATCCCGCATCTGGTCTTCATGGCCTTCCAGGCCACCTTCTGCATCATCACGACCGCTCTCGTGTCGGGAGCAGTCGTCGAGCGGATGCGCTTCGGCGCCTTCCTCATATTCGCGGCCGTGTGGTCGGTGCTCGTCTACTCGGTGATGGCGCACTGGGCCTTCGGTGGCGGCTGGCTGCTCGAGGGCGGAACGCTCGACTTCGCCGGCGGCGTGCCGGTCGAGATGGGCTCCGGCTTCTCGGCGCTCGCGGCCGCGCTGGTGGTGGGGGCACGAAAGGACTACGGGCGCCAGGCGCTGCTGCCACACAACGCGGTCTATGTGCTGCTCGGCGCCGGACTGCTCTGGTTCGGCTGGTTCGGCTTCAACGGCGGGAGCGGCTTCTCGACCGGCAATCCGAGCGTGCTCGCGTTCACGAACACCCTTCTGTGCCCGGCCTGCACGCTGATCACCTGGTTCGTGCTGGATTACATTCGTGGCAGGCAAATCACCGCGATCGGTGCGGCGACCGCGATCATCGTCGGCTGCGTGGCGATCACGCCCGCAGGCGGATTCGTCAGCCCGGGGTGGGCGATGGTGCTCGGGGTGGTCGGTGCGCTTCCGGCCTACGCTGTCATCGTCCTGCGGCCAAGGACGAGGGTGGACGAGACGCTCGACGTTCTCGCCGCGCACGGGGTCGCGGGCTTCACCGGCATCCTCTTCATCGGGTTCTTCGCCCAGATGTCGTGGAACGGCGTGGCGGACGGCCTGGCCTACGGCGATGCCGGCCAGCTCGGGCAGCAGGCACTGGCTGCGATCGCGGCTCCTGCCTATGCTTTCGTGGCGACGTTCGTGATCCTGCGGGTGATGGGGCTCCTGATGCCGCTGCGCGTGACGGAGCGCCAAGAGGCGCTCGGCCTGGACGTGGTCGAGCACGGCGAGGAGGCCTACGCGACGGGCGAGGGCGCGATCCTCGTCACGCCGGAGGCCGGTATCGAGGGGGAGCGGGTGGTCGCCCAACCCACATAACCACCCATGGACGGGCAGCCCTCGAGCCGGAGGTCAAACCCCAGAACCGGGCGGCAGATGGGTATTCTGCGTCCGTGGAGCCGAACCGGATCGAGCTCGATCGCAGCGACGACGGCGTGGTCGTGGTCAAAGTGATCGGCGAGCACGACGTCTACACCGCCCCCACGCTGCGGGACCAGCTGCAGGCGGTGGTGGCGGAGAATTCAGCTTTCGTCGTCGATCTGACGCCGGCCACCTTCGTCGACTCCTCGATCCTGAGGGTGCTGCTGGAGGCTCGCCGTGAGGCCGAGGGCGAGGGTCTGGGCTTCGCGGTCGCTCTGGACGGCAGCGAGGGCCCCGGGGTGCGGCGGATCCTCGAGGTGACGGGCCTGATGCCGATCTTCCCGGTTCTTGGCAGCCGAGAGGAGGCGCTCCAAACCGCCCGGTCGGCCAAGGCTGCGTCATGAATGACGCGGAATTACAACTGAGGCTGCCGGCGAAGCCGGAGAACGTCGCACTGGTGCGGCAGGCGCTGTCGGGCATCGGCGACGTGATGCAGGTCGAGCCGACTCTTCTGGCAGACATCAAGACCGCCGTCACGGAAGCCTGTAACAACGTGGTGCTGCACGCGTACTCGGACGCCGGCGACGGGACGCTCGAGGTCGAGGCGGACCCCGATCGCGAGCGCGTCGTGATCGTCGTGCGCGACTACGGCAACGGCATGCTGCCGCGGCCGGCCGACCCCGACGAGACCTCTCCGGGCCTGGGGCTGCCGCTGATCGCGGCCCTCAGCGACAGGTTCGAGATCGTCGGCGGCGGAGATCGCGGCATCGAGGTCAGGATGGTCTTCATGCTGAAGGAGGACGGCGAGGCCGCGGCAGGGGTCAACGGCTCCGTTTCGGCCCAGGCTCCGGACCCGCCGACGGACCGCTCGGACCAGGCGGCCGGTGTGGCCATCACCCCCGGTCCTTTCATGGCCCCCGTGCTCGGCCGCCTGACGGCGATGCTGGCAGCGCGTGCCGATTTCTCGCTCGACCGGCTCTCCGACGCGGTGCTCGTGACCGACGCCATCTCGGCCAACGTCAGCGCCTGCATCCCCGGCAGGTTGGTGGAGGTCACCTTCCAGGACGGCGACCACAAGATCGACCTTAGCGTCGGCCCGCTTGTGGAGGGCGGTGCGGAAAGGCTGCTGCGCGCGATGGAGCTGCCGGGGCTGGAGCGCTCGATCGAGGACCTGGCAGAGGAGATCGGCGTCGTGCCCGGCTCGGACGGCGAGTACCTGCAGGTCAGGCTCAGCAGCGAGTCCTAGCGGCCCTGCTCAAAACGTTTCACGGGAACGGCGGCCTCCGGGGAGGCCCTAGCGGCCGAGAAGGACCGCCAGTACCGCCTGAGCGCCTTCGTCCCGGGCCACCGGCCCGGTGTCGGGAGGGGGTTTGCAGGCGGGCCTGCAGGGCGGGGGCCAAACCCGGCCGACCGTAGAATCAAGGGCATGTACGGACAGGCACAGCCGCTGCGAGTGGCCCTCGCCCAGATGGATCCCACGGTCGGGGACATCGACGGCAACAGTGCCTCGATCCGAGAGCAGATAGCGCGCGCACGGCAGAGCGGCGCGCATCTCGCCGTCTTCCCGGAGCTGGCGATCAACGGCTACCCGCCGGAGGACCTGCTGCTGAAGACGCACTTTCTGTCGGCGGGAATGCAGGCGCTGTCCGAGATCGCGGCCGACGTCTGGGACATCGTCGTGCTGGTCGGCTTTGCGGAGCCCGCCGAGGACGTCTACAACAGCCTCGCGGTGCTCACCGAGGGCGAGATCAGGGGGGTCTACCGCAAGATGTCGCTGCCCAACTACGGGGTCTTCGACGAGCAGCGCTACTTTCAGGCCGGCGGAGGGCCGGCCGTGGTGCGCGTAAACGGCGTCACCGTCGGCCTCTCCGTCTGTGAGGACGTATGGGAGCCCGGGCCACCGGCCAGCGAGGAGGCGCTCGCGGGCGCCGAGCTGCTCGTCAACATCTCCGCCTCGCCCTACCACCACGGCAAGGGCATGGAGCGGGAGCGAATGCTGGTGCAGCGGGCTCGCGACTATCTCTCCTACATCGTCTACTGCAACGTCGTCGGCGGCCAGGACGAGCTGGTCTTCGATGGGCACAGCCTGGTCGTGGACCAGGACGGCGAGCTCGTCGCGCGCGGTGCCCAGTTCGAGGAGGAGCTGATCGTCTGCGACATCGATCCCTCGACCGTCTACGCCGCACGCCTGCGAGACGCTCGGCACCGCCCGAGCGTTCGGCGGCGCCGGCCTGAGGTGGTGATGCTCGCCGAGCTCGACGCCGTCGGCCGCGCCGAGCCGCTGGAGGTCGGTGGCCCTCGGGCCAAGCCGATGGAACCGGACGAGGAGATGTACGCGGCGCTGGTGCTGGGAGTGCGCGACTACGTCGACAAGAACGGCTTCGACCGTGTGCTGATCGGGTTGTCGGGCGGCATCGACTCAGCGCTGACCGCGCTGGTCGCGGTGGACGCGCTCGGCGCCGACCGCGTCGTGTGCGCGGTGATGCCCTCTCCCTACTCCTCCGAGGAAACACAGAAGGACGCCCGCCGGATCGCCTCCAACCTGGGGGTGGAGCAGTTCGAGCTCCCGCTCGACAGGCCCATGAACGCGTACAAGAGGACGCTGGCGGAGGTGTTCGAGGGCACGGAGCCCGGCATCGCGGAGGAGAACATCCAGGCCCGCATCCGCGGCAACCTGCTGATGGCGCTCTCGAACAAGTTCGGCTGGCTTGTGCTGACGACCGGCAACAAGAGCGAGTACTCGGTCGGGTACACGACGCTCTACGGCGACATGGCGGGTGGCTTCGCCGTGCTGAAGGACGTCTTCAAGACCTGGGTCTACCGCCTCGCCCGCTATCGCAACGAGCGGGCCGGCGGCGACCTCCTGCCGGCCTCCGTGCTGGAGCGGGCGCCCTCGGCCGAGCTGAAGCAGGATCAGCGTGACGACGACACGCTGCCGCCCTACGACCTTCTGGACTCGATCCTGGAGGCCTACGTCGAGGAGGACCAGGGCCGTGAGCAGCTCGTACGGCGCGGCTTTCCCGAGCGGGTCGTCGAAGAGGTGATACGGATGGTCGACCGCGCCGAGTACAAGCGCCGTCAGGCTCCGCCCGGGATCAGGATCAGCCAGCGCGCCTTCGGTCGCGACCGAAGGCTGCCGATCACGAACCGCTTCAGCGGCTGAGCAGCCAGCGCGCCAGGCCGGGGCCTGTATGCGGATCGTCGGCCGCCACCTGCTTGTGCTTGGCGAAGACGTACACGTCCCGCTGCTCGGCCTCGCCGTGCAGCAGCTCGCGCCAGCGGGCACGCGCCTGGTCCGAGTAGCGCTCCCCCTTCAGGCGCACGTACGCGATCGGACCCGGCGGCAGAGAATCGGGCGCCTCACCGAGCATCTCCGTGACGCAGACCGTGCCGCCCTGCCGGGCCAGCTCGTCACTCACGTCCGGGGACCAGCCGTCGTTGCGAAACTCGCACGCAAACGGGATCTCGGCCGGTAGCGCCGAGAGCATCTCCACCAGGGCCGGCTGATCGGGCTCGACGAAGGCGGGGAACTGCAGCAGCATGCATCCCAACCTGCCCTGCGCCCGCAGCGGCTCGAGCGGCTCGAGAAAGCGGGCCAGCCACTCGCGCGCCAGCTCGACGACGATCCGCTTGCGGTACGTCACCATGCGGTGCGCCTTGATCGCGAAGCGGAAATCGTCCGGCACGGCGGCGGCCCAGCTCTCGCCCGCCGAGCGTGGCTGCACGCGGTAGAAGGTGGCGTTCACCTCGCAGGCGTTGAGGAGCTTGCCATAGTGCTCGAGGAAGCGGCTCTGTGGCAGGCGCTCCGGATAGAAGCTCCCCTTCCACTCCTTGTAGGCCCAGCCCGAGGTTCCGACGTGGAGGGCGATTGCGCCTCCTCCCCAGTCTCCGGCTAGCGGCCGGCGGCGGGAAACGGCTGCGCGGGCGCGTCCCGGACGGCGATCGTGGAGCGCAGCAGCGCGCAGAGGCGGCCGTCGTCGTCGTTGACCTCGACTTCCCAGTTCCAGGCGGTCCTGCCCCTGCGCCTGACGCGGCAGTAGGCGTTGACGTGCCCCTTCGCTATCGGGCGCATGAAGCTGACGTTCAGCTCCTGGCCCATCGCGATCTTTCCCTGCTCCATGACCACTCGCGCCGTCGCCATCGAGGTCAGGGATTCGGCCAGTGCCGCGATCGCCCCACCGTGGACGATTCCGTAGGGTTGGCGCACCGCATTGGAGACGGGCAGGCGGCCGCTGATGAAGTTCTCACCGACCTCGAGCACCTCGGTGCCGATCGTTCCGTCCATGGTCTGGTCGAGGTCCAGTATCTGCGGCGATTGCTCCTCGCTCATCCCTCTCCCCCTTCGTCCGGCAGTAGCTTGCCGGGATTTAGGATGCCGGTCGGATCCAGGTGCTGCTTGGCGGCCCTGATCAGGTCCACTCCAACCGTTCCGATCTCCCGCGGTAGCCAGGCGGCGTGATCGCGGCCGACTGCATGATGGTGGGTGATCGTTCCGCCTGCGGCGACGATCGCGTCGGTGGCTGCCGACTTGGCGGCCCGCCATTGCTCCAGCGCCGTGTCCTGCTCCTGGGCCGCGAAGAAGCTGAAGTAGAGCGACGCGCCGCTCCGGTAGAGGTGCGATACGTGGCACATCACCAGCGCCGGGGTCCCGCGCTCCTCCAGCGCCTTGCGGATCGCCTGACCGACCGCGGCATAGAGGTCCATCAATCCGGACCAGGTGCCGGCGGTCTCAAGCGTCTCGACCATGATGCAGTTGTCGAGCAGCGCGTCGCGCAGGTACGGCGCGTCGAAGCGGCCGCGTTCCCAGGCCCGGCCCGGCCGCGTTCCCAATCCAAGGCCTCCCGCCGAACGCATGATGCGAGCCGCATGGGCGCGGCGGCGCGCGATGCCGGAGGCGTCTCCTTCGAAGCCGAGGATCGCCAGGCAGCCTCCCTCGTAACCCCGCGCCTTGACGTAGGCGCGGCCCGCCCGCCGGCCGACCGAGTTTCCGGCGGCAAGCTGGAGCGCGACCAGCGTCTCCACCTCGTCCGAGAGCCGGGCCACCTCTGGGGCGGCGCCCTCCTGCTCGAGTTGCCGGAACGCCTCCGCCCCCTCGGGAAAGCTCTTGAAGATCCAGCCCTCGTAGCGGCGCTGGTCCGGAACAGGGCGCACCCTCAGGGTGGCGCTCGTTATGACACCGAGCACACCCTCTGAGCCGACCAGCAGCTCGCGCAGGTCCGGGCCGGCCGCGCTCGCCGGGACCGCCTTCAGCTCCACCGGTCCCGCCGGGCTAACCGAGCGTAGGCCGACGACCATCTCCTCGATCTTGCCGTACCCGGTCGAGGCCTGTCCGGCCGATCGGGTCGCCACCCAGCCGCCGACGGTCGCGTACTCGAACGACTGCGGGAAGTGGCCCAGCGTGAGGCCGGAGCGGCCGAGCGCCTCCTCCACCTGTGGGCCGCGAAGGCCCGGGCCGAGCTCGGCCAGCAGCGACCGACGGTCGACGCGCGAGAGCTGCGCCATGCGCCCGAGGTCGAGCGAGACCAGCGCCTCGAAGCCGTCGCGGATCGGCTCCACGCCGCCCACGACGCTGGTGCCGCCGCCGAAGGGCACGACCGCCACGCCCTCGGCCGCGCAGACGCCGAGCACACTCACCACCTCTTCCTCCGAAGCCGGGTAAACGACTGCGTCGGGAGCGTTCTCGGCGGCGCCGGAGCGCATCCGGATCAGGTCCGGATATCCCTTGCCCGCGGCATGGAGGATGCGGGACTCACGATCGTCGTGCAGATGCTGCGATCCGACGGCGCCCTCCAGGCTCGCGCGCGCTCGCTTGGAGAGGCGCGACTCTCCGATCCGGACCTCGCCCAGGGGCACCGGCTCGGCGCGGCGCTCCGGGGCACCCAGCAACTGGCGCAGCGAGGAGAGCGCCCGCGGGGCCAGGTGCGGCGTTCGCGCGGGGTCCCCCCACCCCCACCACTTCATCGCCCCCGGCTCGCTCACGTGTGCTTCTCCTCGGCGAACAGCCCCTCGAGGCTGTCGAGGGCAAGGTCGAGCTGCGTGCGGGTGGCGCGCTTGAGCATGAAGGAGCCGAAACGCGACAGCCCGCGCAGTCGCTGCTGCGTCTCGAGCGAGACCAGAGTGCCGCCGTCGCTCTCGCTCAGCTCGATGCTCGTCTCGGCGGTGCGGAAGACCTTCGCGAAGGGCGAGCCCTCCACCTCCTGCTCCCAGCCGTAGGCGCTCGGCTCCTTGGAGTAGAGGCAGCGAAAGTCCGCTCGCACGTTGCGGCCGGCGCTGGTCTGAAGGACCTTTGTCCAGACCGTTCCGGTGCCCCGCTTTCGCTCCTGCACCGCCTCGACCCTGGCCACCTTCGGCCACCAGCGCGCGAGGTGATGAGGATCGGAGACGACGCTCCAGACGGCCCGCTGGTCCGCGCCGATCCAGCGGCTCCGTCTGGCCTTGGGCATCCGAACTAGTGGTCCTCGCCGGAACGTTCCCCAGGAAACGGCGCGGCTCCGGGGCCGCCAGGCAAGGACGCAGGAAGCCCGCGTACTCGGTGAGTACGTGGGCGACCGGGGACGCCGCATGGTGGTTCCGGGGTCACTAGACCAGCCCGCGTAGGTCCCGAACCAGAAGCAGGTGCTTCAGGTGGGAAACGACCGCCGCCAGGTTCTCGAGCGCCTCGACCGCCTCGTTGTGTCGTTCCCGGTTGCGGGAGCGCAGCGACGGCGCCAGGATCTGCTCCAGCAGCGCGGCCTCGCGATCCGCCGAGGTGCGGAAGACACGCAGGTTTCGCGCCGCGACGCCGTAGCGGGTCAGCTCGCCGACCGCTCGCACGATCTCGCGCTCGAGGTCGTCGTAGTGACGGGCGCCGTTCCGCACCTCGCCCTTGATGACGCCGTACTCCTGAAGTTCGCGCACCAGGCGCTCGTCGACGCCGGTGTGGTCGATGATGTCCTGCAACGAGTAGGTGGCGGCCGGCGCCTCCGACAGGCGCACGAGCCGGTTGACTCGCTGCTCCGGCCCCTCCGCCGCCTCGCTGTCGGCCTCCTCGGCGCGCCCGGCCGCCAGCTCCTGCCGGATCACGCGCAGCGGAAGGAACTCGTCGCGCTGGAGCCTCAGGATCGTGCGCAGCCTGTTGACGTCGGCGGGCGAATAGAGACGGTACCCGCCGCGGGTGCGCCGCGGAGAGATCAGCTTCTGGTCCTCCAGGTAACGGATCTTTGAAATCGAGATGTCGGAGAACTCGGCCTGGAGCGTCTTGCAGACGGACCCGATCGTGAGCGACTTGCGAGCGCGGCCGGGAGGATCCGGCAGAGCGTCGGGTGTCTGGCGATCCTGTTTCGCTTGCCCCGAGCGACTGAGCGTGCGAGCCTCCATCGTCAACGCTCCAGGTAGGCCAGCTTGTACTTGCCGACCTGGAGCTCGTCGCCGTTCTGAAGCTTGTGGGACTCGATGCGGCGGCGGTTGACGTATGTGCCGTTGAGCGATCCCAGGTCGTCGAGGTAGAGGCCGTCCCGCCGCCTGACCAGAAGCGCGTGGTTGCGGGAGACGGTCACGTCGTCGAGGAACACGTTGGCATCGGGACTGCGGCCGATCGCCATCCTCTCCCCCTCGATCGCAAAGCTCTCACCGCCGCGACCGCCCCCTGAGCGGATCACGAGCGCGGCGCCCTCCGCGGCGACGACCTCGTCGAGGTCGACCGCCTTCAGCTCGCCGGTCTCGTCGACCTTGTAGGTCATCGTCGTCTGGTCGCCCTTGCCCTCCTCGACCAGATGGGCTCCACACTTCTGGCAGAAGTTCGCGCCCTCGCTGTTGACGAAGCCGCACTCGGAGCAGTGCACGGAGACGACTCCCCTCTCTTTCAGGTCCTGCCCTTGACCCTCACCTCTCCGGCGTGTGCCGGGAGGCGACGGCGGCATTCATCGGTCCGTGCCCGTGTCCCCACCGGAGTCCGGAACGGCCTTTCCGGCGAGGATGTCCGTCAGCTGCTGGACGTCTGCGCCCGTGATCACGGGCTCGCCCTGCTCACGCTTCTGGCGCAACCGGTTGACCAGCTCGGCGCGCAGAATGTCGATCTTCCCGTGCAGGATGCGTCGCCGGTAGGAGACCTCTTCCTCCTCCTCGGTCAGCCTGGCGATCAGGTCCTTCAGTTCCCCGTCGCTTAGCGACCCGAGGTCGGGGAAAAGCTCGTCTTCCATGAAGCTCCTTCGTGCAGGTCGTTGTCTGGGGAGGGCTGCTCACTGAGGGCCAGGCCGATTATACGGCCGCAACGCGAACGGTCAACCAACGCTTGAGGGTGTGTCGGACGGCCGTCCACCCGCCCGCATGACCCATGCCACGGCCGTGAGGGGTCGTGAGTCGGTCATCTGGTGGCCACTAGCGCTCGGCGCCCTCGATGACTTCCTCCAGCAGGGCGCGGTAGCGGCGGAAGAGGTGGTCGGAGTCGACGCTCGTCCGGCCCTCGGCGTAGAGGTGGAAGAGCGGCTCGTACGGGTCGGGCACGAACTGGGCCCAGCCCCCGTCGGATTCGACCCGGATGCCGTCGACGAGGTCGACGCGGTTCTCGCGAATGCGCTCGCTCAGCTCGCGCATCACGAGGCCCTTGAGGCTCCAGGGCACCGGCGCCCGCTCGTGGATCAGGGTGGCTGCCGGCACCTCGCGGCAGAGCTCCGACAACGGCTTGCTCTCGAGCGCCAGCAGCTCCAGCACCTTGGCGGTGCTGAGCACGGCGTCATAGCCGGCGATGAACTCCGGGAAGATGAAGCCGCCGTCCGGCGAGCCCGCGAACACGACGCCCTCGGCTGCCGCCTCCTCCATCAGGCCCGCCGCGCTGACACGCCCCAGCTCCACCTCCAGCCCCTCGCGCTCGACGACGTCGGAAGCGACCTTGGACGCGTTGGCCGGCAGCACGACCCTGCCGTTCCCGGCGTGCCGCGAGACCAGCCGCAGCAGCAGGTGCAGCGTGGTGTCGGCCGGGATCTCGCGTGCCTGCTCGTCGATCAGCGTGATCCGCTCTCCGGCGTGGTCGAACACGACTCCCAGGTCGGCGCCCATCGCCTCCACGAGGCGGCGGCTGTTGGTCGTGAAGGCGGGCATGTCGGCCGTGCGGATCGCCTCTTCGTCGGGGTCCATGAAGGAGTGGGCCGAGAACGATTCGACGCGCAGCTGGCGCAGCAGTGGGGGCATCACCAGCGCCGCGCTCGAGAACGCGTAGTCGATCGCGATCCGGAAGCGCTTCGAGCGGATTTGGTCGACGTCGATCCTGCGCAGCAGCTCCTCCACGTAGGACTCCGTCACGCGCGGGGGGAACCCCAGCTCGCCGAGCTGGTTGACCTGCGCCCGTCGCACCTCCTGGCGGTTGAAGTACTTCTCGATGTCCTTGCGCGTCTGCTCGGTGGCGAGAATCCCGTTGCCCTCATAGAACATGATCTGCATCAGCTCGGGATCGCGCGCCGAAACCTGGACGTGCACGCCGCCGCCGGCGGCCGTGTTCTTGACCTGGAAGCGGTTGACCGAGCTGGCCGACACGCGCAGGTCCTCGACCGAGACGCCGGTGGCGACGAGGCCGGCGATCATCGCCCGCTTGATCATGCGCGAGGCCGGGTGCGCGTCGCGGCTGGCGACGACCCGGTCACCACGGCCGAGCGTGGTGCCGTACGCCATCGCCATCCGCGTGGCGCTTTCCGGCGTCACATCGACGTTGCAGATGCCCTCCACTCCACCGTCGGCCGAGAACAGCGACGAGGTGCCACGAGGCTGCCAGATCAGCGAGCGCTGCACGTGCGCGCCGGTCTCGACGCGCTTGAAGGGATAGATGCGAACGTTGGGAGCGATCACGCTCTGCGCGCCGATCGAGCACTCGTCGCCGATCACGGCGCCCTCGGAGATGGCGGCGTGCGCACGCACCTCGCAGTTCTTCCCCACCAGGGCGCCCCGGACCTGGCTGCGCGGGCCGAGGTAGGTGTTGGCGTCGACCACGCAGTGCTCGGTCTCGCAGAACTCCTTCACGATCACGTTGTTGCCGAGCACCGTGTAGCTGCCGATCTTGGCGCTGGGGGCGATGGCGCAGTAGTTGCCGATCACGGCGGGGCCACGGATCAGCTCCAGGTTCTCCGCCAGCGAGCCCTCCCCCACGTACACGTTCTCGCGCAGGCGCTGGCCGGGGATGTCGATCGCCACCTTGCCGTCGAGAGCGTCGCGGTTGGCCTCCTGGTACTGGGCGATGCTGCCGATGTCCTGCCAGTAGCCGTCGGCGACATAGCCGTACAGCGGCGCGCCCGCGTCGAGCAGGCGCGGGAACAGCTCCTTCGAGAAGTCGTGCGGCTCGTCCGTCGGAATCCAGTCCAGGACGTCGGGCTCGAGCACGTAGATGCCGGTGTTGATGGTGTCGGAGAACACCTCACCCCAGCTCGGCTTCTCCAGGAAGCGCTCGATCCTGCCGTCCTCGCCGGTGATCACCACTCCGAACTCGAGCGGGTTCTGCACGCGCTTCAGGGCCAGGGTTGCCACCGCCCCGCTGCTGCGGTGGAAATCCATCAGCGCCGAGAGGTCGATGTCCGTCAGCGCGTCTCCGGAGACGACCAGGAAGGCCTCGTCGAGGTAGTGCTCGCACAGCTTGACGCTGCCGGCCGTCCCCGCCGGAACCTCCTCGATCGAGTAGTCCAGCTCGACGCCCAGGTGCGAGCCCTCGCCGAAGTAGCCGCGGATCATCTGCGGCATGTAGGCGAGCGTCGCCACGATGCGGTCGACCCCGTGCGAGCGCACGAGCGAGATGATGTGCTCCATGCAGGGCCTGCCGGCCACCATCACCATCGGCTTGGGCTGGTTCGAGGTCAGCGGCCGCAGCCGCGTCCCCTCACCTCCGGCCATCACAACGGCCTTCATGCTCGTTCTCTCCCCACGGGGGATGCGTCGCTCCCCGGTCGCGCGCTTTCTGAGGGCATCCTCTCTCGGGACCTAGTCTAAGGGCTGGCCCAGGGCAGCCGGGCCGGCAGGGTGACCTTCAGGGCGCGGGCCCTGAGGCCCAGGGCGGCCGAGGCGGCCGGGTGACGTTCAGCGGGCTCTGAGGCCTGCGAGGCCGTCCTTCACGTACAGCGCCGTGGCGGCCAGCGACCCCGCGATGCCCAGGTACAGAAGTGCCTCGGCGACCCAGGAGTCGGTGAACAGGGCACCGGCAATGCCCGTCATGGTGGGCCATACGGCGATCCGGCCGATCCAGTTGATCTGGAGGTCGAGCCCCCGGCGGAGGGCCCCCGCCACCAGCACGATCATCACCAGCTCACGCGCGGCCAGGACAACCAGAGCTCCCCTCGGCAGCAGCTCGAACTTCCAGACCACGATCGCGCCGGAGAGGATCACGGCACGGTCGATCAAGGGGTCCATCAGCGCGCCCAGCCGGCTGTACTGGCCGGTCACGCGAGCGAGCATGCCGTCCAGGTAGTCGGTGGCGGCCGCGGCCATGAAGAAGGCGGTGGCGATCCACACGCGACCGTCATCGGAGGGAAGCGCGATCGCCAGGAAGGCAACCAGCAACCCGATGCGCATGAAGCCGACCAGGTTCGGCAGCGTGAGCGGCCGAAGCGGCTGGCCGGCGCGCGTGGCGGCCGGCTCCGGCCCCCCACGCCTCAGGCCCAGCAGGCGGCCTAGGGAAGGTCTTTCCACAGCTCGCGCAGGGCGTCCGCCGCGCCCTCGAGCGGCACGCCTTGCTTCTGCGCTCCGCGCCGCACCTGGACCTCCAGCTCGCCGCTCTCCACGCTGCGCTTGCCGGCGACAACGCGCAACGGGCACCCGAGCAGCTCCGCCTCAACGAACTTCTCCCCCGGGCTGGTGTCACGATCGTCGTAGAGAACGTCGAAGCCGCTCTCGGTCAGCTCTTCGTACAGGCGCTCCGCCAGCTCGCGCTCCGGCGTTCCCTGCTTGCCGAGGCCCACCAGATGCAGGTCGAAGGGCGCGATCGCGCGCGGCCAGGAGATGCCGTGCTCGTCGGCCCCCTGCTCGACGGCTGCCGCCGCAATACGCGCGGGGCCTATGCCGTAGCTGCCCATCACGATCGGGCGCTCCTTGCCGTCCTCGTCCACGAAGGTCGCGCCGAGCGGCTCGGAGTACCGCGTCCCGAGCTTGAAGATGTTGCCGACCTCGATCGCAGGCTCGATCCTGATCGTGCCGCCGAGCGGATCGCGGTCACCCTCCTCCACGCTGCGGATGTCGTCGAAGGCGGCGCTGAAGTCGCGACCCGGCTGCACGCCCCGCAGGTGCATGCCGTCACTGTTGGCGCCGGTGACGTAGACGCCCCGCTGAATCGCTTCGTCGGCGACCACCTCGACGTCGGCTGCGACCGGTCCGATGAACCCGGGCTGCGCGCCGAAGGAGGCGACGATCTCCTGCTCGGTCGCCGGCCGGAAGGGAGAGCCCAGCACGTTCTGGAGCTTGATCTCGTTCAGGCGATGGTCGCCGCGCACCAGCGCCAGCCGCATCCCGCCCTGCTCGAGCATCACGGGCAGCGCCTTGATCAGCGTGCGCGGGTCGACGCCGAGCAGTCCGGAGACCTCGTCGATGGTGCGGGCAGCGGGCGTCTCGACCGGCTCGGGAGCGTCGAGCTGCTGCGGGAAGTCGGGCACCTGCGCCTGTCCGCGGGCGACCTCGACGTTGGCGGCGTAGCCGGCATCGGAGAGCGCGACCTCGTTCTCACCCGCCGGGCAGGGGGCCATGTATTCGTGCGCTCCCAGCCCGCCCATCACTCCCACGTCCGACTCGACGCGATACCAGCGCAGCCCACAGCGGTCGAAGATCCGATCGTAGGCTCCCGTCTGCAGGTCGTAGGACGCCGCCAGGCCCTCCTCGTCACGGTCGAAGCTGTAGGCGTCCTTCATGATGAACTCGCGCGTGCGCAGCACGCCCGCGCGCGGCCGTGCCTCGTCGCGCTCCTTGATCTGGACGTGATAGAGCATCAGCGGCAGGTCGCGATACGAGCGCACGTCCCGCGAGACGTGGTAGGTGACGGCCTCCTCGTGTGTCAGGGCCAGCACGAGCGGCCGGTCCGCACGGTCATGCAGCTTGAACAGCTCCGGAATCTCGTAGCGTCCGGTGCGCCGCCACAGGTCCTCCGGTTGGAGGACGGGCATCAGCATCTCCTGGCCCCCGATCGCGTCCATCTCCTCGCGGATGATCTGCTCGATCCGGCGGTGCACGCGCCAGCCCGCGGGAAGGTAGGTCCACATGCCGGCGCCGAGCTGGCGCACGAGGCCCGCCCGCACCATCAGCACGTGCGAGATCGCCTCGGCATCGGCCGGAGCCTCCTTCACGGTTGGCAGGAAGTAGCGGGAAAGTCTCATGGCAGCGATCGGGGCGGGATCCGGCGCCGGAAGCGTACCCGGCGCGTCCGCTCCCGCAGCGGGGAGCGGTCGGCCGTCGGCCGCGGGACTGCGGGAGCATTCGTGCAAGGGGCGGATCCCTCGGGCCGGATCGCTACGGTGTTGCGGGCGGTCTGGCAGCAGAAAGCAGGAAAACTCGGTCCTGCGCCACCGCCTCGGCGCGACCTTGAGCGCCGCCCACTGTTGGAGTCTCCTGGTGATACCCGCATCTACAACTCCCGCGCGCCATGGCTCGAAACCGGGCAGCCAAGCCGGCGGCGCAACGCCGAGGCGCGGCCTTCGACCCGCCATGGCCACGCTGGCAGTGCTTGCGATCGGTCTGCTCGTGCCGAGCAGCGCGCTCGGGGCCGACACTCCCTCGCCCGGATCCGTCTATGAGGACGGCCCCTCCGGCCGTTACCTGGTCGACGGCTCCTGGTACTCGCGACCGGACCCGCGCAACCGCGGAGTCACCGACGGCTATCAGCGCGGCACGGGCCTGACCGGCTGGGCGCCCGTGACGATCCCGAACGCCGCCAATGCGGGTGACTTCTCGCAGCAGAGCTATCTCGGCAGCGTGCACTGGTACCGCAAGGACTTCGAGCTGCCGGCGTCGCCGCCGCGTGCGTCATGGGTGCTGCGCTTCGAGTCGGTCAACTACCGCGCGTCGGTCTGGCTCAACGGCCGCTTGATCGGCCGGCACGTCGGCGGATACCTGCCGTTCGAGGTCGAGGTTGCGGGATCGGGATCCGGCGCGATGCGGCGCGGCGTCAACCGGCTGGTCGTGAGGGCCGACAGCCGGCGCGGCCTGACCGACGTGCCGTCGCTCGCGGTGCGCCGCGACGGTCGCTTCGTGGGCGGCTGGTGGAACTACGCAGGCATCCTGCGAGAGGTCTATCTGCGCCGCGTCGATACGCTCGACTTCGTCAACGTCAACGTCCGGCCGCGGCTTGGGTGCCGCAGCTGCGAGGCCAGCCTCTCGATCGATGCGCTGGTGCGGAACATGGGCGCGCGCGGCGCAACGGCCTCTCTCGAGGCACGCGCCGACGGTCGCCGGGTCACGGCCGGGCCGACCAGGGTCTCGCCAAACCGGCTGCGCCGGTTGCGGGCGCGGGTCCGGATCCCCCAGCCGCGCCTCTGGAGCCCGGAGCAGCCGACGCTCTACCCGGTCGAGCTGCTGCTGCGCGACGACGACGGGGACGTGGTCCAGCGCTACACCGTGCACACGGGAATCCGTAGCTTCAAGGTTCGTCGCGGCCGCCTGCTGCTCAACGATCGGCCCGTGAACCTGCGCGGGGCGAGCATGCACGAGGACGACCTCGTCCGCGGCGCGGCTCTGCGCCCCAGCGACCTGCGCGACAACTTTGCGCTGCTGCGGGACCTCGGCGCCACGATGACACGGGCCCACTATCCCCTTCACCCGCTGACGCTCGAGCTGGCGGACCGCGAGGGCATCCTGGTCTGGGCCGAGGTGCCCGTCTACCAGATGGAGGACCGGCTGTTCAAGGACGAGAGCGTTCGCCGGCGCAGCCTGCGGATCCTGCGCGAGATGGTTCTGCGCGACCGCAACCATCCCTCGGTGGTCGTATGGAGCGTCGGCAACGAGAACACCTCCAAGCCCGGCGTGGGCTTCCGCCGCTACGTCCGCCAGGCCAAGCGCGCGGCCAAGCGCCTCGACCCCACGCGTCTAGTCGGGCTGGCCTTTCCCGGCTATCCGACCATCGGGCGACAGAGCCTGTATGCAAGCCTCGATGCGCTCGGCGTCAACGATTACTTCGGCTGGTACCCGGGGCCGAACGACTCGATCGCCGACCGCGCGGCCCTCGGGCCGTACCTCGACAGGTTGCATGCCGACTATCCGGGTCAGGCGCTGTTCGTGACCGAGTTCGGCGCCGAGGCCAACCGCAGCGGTCCCGCGACAGAGAAGGGAACGTTCGAGTTCCAGCGCGACTTCCTCGCCTACCATCTGAACGTCTTCGCCCAAAAGGACTACCTCAACGGCGCGCTGGTGTGGATCTTGCGCGACTTCCGGGTGAAACCCAACTACGACGGCGGAAACCCGCAGCCCACTCCGCCTATCAACCAAAAGGGGCTGGTGGACGACTCGGGGCATCGCAAGCCCGGATTCTCGGCAGTCCAGCAAGGGTTGCGGGCATTGAATTCGAACCAACGTTAAGAGACCGCTAAGGAACGGCCCGCCGCGCAACTGACGCGCGAGCGGGGGTTCTTAACCGGCGGTTCATAAATCCGCGTGCACGACTGCCGACCCAAAGATTGAGGCCGATGCGACAAGAGACCAAGAAGACGACGCTTACGACAAGGCGAGTGGCTACGATGGGCCACTGCATGGACGGCGCTCGCCCGGAAGCAGGAAGGCTCACGGCTGTTTTTCTCTGCGCCCTCGCCGGCGCATGCTGCGCGCTCGCGCTGCTACCCGGCGCAGCGCACGCCAGCAAGAGCCAGTGGTCGGTCTTCGAGGATCACCCGTGGATCGTGCAGACCGACGCCGCGACTCGCGAGCGCACGCTGAACGAGGTCGTCGAGCTCGGCGCCGACACCGTCCGGGTCGAGGTCAAGTGGAACGAGGTCGCCCCCGCGTCCGGCAGCAAGACGCGGCCGCCGTTCGACGCCACGAATCCCTCCGCCTATCCCGGCTTCGCACCTTACGACGACGCCGTGCGCGCAATCACGGCGCGCGGGCTGCGCGTGCTGCTGACGATCACCGGCGACGCCCCGCGCTGGGCCACGTCGGGCGGCCGTGGCGGCAACTACAAGCCCAACGCGGCCAGCTACGCGCAGTTCGCCACCGCGGTCGGCAAGCGTTACTCGGGCACCTACTCGGGCGTGCCCAAGGTGAGCTACTTCACGATCTGGAACGAGCCCAACCACATCCAGTTCATCAAGCCGACGTCGCAGGCGCCGCTGGTCTACCGCAAGCTGGTGGATGCTAGCCTGCCGGCGCTCAAGAGAGCCGCCGCCCCCGGCAGCAAGATCTTCGTCGGCGAGCTGAAGCCGACGCCGCGCAAGGGCCTGGGCCCGATCAAGTTCCTCCAGGACTGGCTCTGCCTGGACAAGAACTTCAAGCGCCTGCGCGGCAAGGCCGCGCGCAAGAAGAGCTGCACCAGGTTCAAGAAGATCGCCGCGAACGGCTTCGCGCACCATCCCTACGGCCCAGTCGGCCTGGTCTCCGAGCGCACGGACATTGTCAACCTGCTCGCGATCAAGCGGCTCGCCAAGGGTCTGGACCAGGCCGCCAAGGCCGGCAGGGTGCCGCGCGGGCTCGCCATCTACAACACCGAGTACGGCGTCCAGACCAACCCGCCGGACATCTTCGTCTCGACGTCCCCCGAGCGCCAGGCCCGCATCCTCAACGAGAAGGAAGAGTTCGCCTACCGCTACGCACGCCTCAAGAGCCACTCGCAGTACCAGCTCTACGACGACCCCGGTCGCGCGGGGCCGCCGGCGGTCAGGTGGTCGGGCTTCCAGACCGGGCTGCGCTTCGCGAACGGCACCAAGAAGCCGTCCTGGGATGCCTACCGGTTCCCGATCGTGGTCCACAAGAAGGGCAGCAAGGTGGCGATCTGGGGCCGCGTGCGACCGGGCAAGGGCAGCCGCTCGGTGCAGCTGCAACGCCTGTCCGGCGGCAGCTACGCGAACAGTGGGGCACGCATAGCGACCAACGCGGCGGGGTACTTCTCGGCCAAACTGGGCAAGGGCACCTACCGCTTCCAGGCCTACGGCCACCCCGCCGGGACCACTGCATCCGAGCTCCAGCTGCTGGGCCAGAGCCGCTCGGCGTCGCCGATCAAGTAGAGCCTCCAGGATGATCGATTCGGCGCGGACAACCGCCGGGCCTGCGCAGGCGGGCGCACACCCGGCCGTCAGCAGGAAGGCCGCACGGCCAGCCGCGCTGCTGGCCGCATCGCTCATCGCGGTGGCCTGCTTCGCCGCGGTCTGCTCCACCGCAATGGCGGGCAAGTCGCAGTGGTCGCTGTTCGAGGATCACAACGCGCTCGTGCGGTCGGGACCGGTCAAGCGCGAGAAAACGCTGCGCGAGATACAGCAGCTCGGAGCCGACACGGTCAGGGTCGAGGTGAAATGGAGCGAGATCGCGCCGCGCCCGAACTCCGCCACGCGGCCGGCGTTCGACGCGACCAACCCCGCCACCTACGGCGCCGGCAACTACGACGACCTGATCCTGCGCGCCAGGGCAATGGGCCTGCGCGTGCTGATCACCCTCACCGGCGACTCGCCGCGCTGGGCGACGGCCGGAGGTCGCGGCCGTAGCTTTGCCACGGCCAACTACCGGCCCAGCGCGACGGAGTTCGGCCGCTTCGCCGCAGCCATGGCGACCCGTTACTCCGGCCGCTTCGCCGGTCTGCCGGCTGTTCGCTACTTCACGATCTGGAACGAGCCCAACCACAAGCAGTTTCTGAAGCCGTCGAGCGCCTCCCCCGGGATCTACCGCCAGCTCGTCGACGCCGCCATCCCTCAGATCCGCAAGAACGCCGTATCGGATGCCCAGATCTTCGTCGGCGAGACGGCGCCGGTGGGCAGGGCCGGCAAGGCCATGGGGCCCGTCGCCTTCCTGCGCCGCTGGCTCTGTCTCAACAAGCGCTTCCGCAGGTCGGGCTGTGGCGGCTTCAAGAAGATCGACGCCGACGGCTTCGCCCATCACTTCTATGGACCGGTCGACCGCGTGCCGGCCAGCGTGGACATCATCAACATCCTCGCGGTGCGACGCCTCGCCAAGTACCTCGACCGGGCTGCGAACGCCGGCAGGCTGCCGCGCAAGCTGCCGATCTACAACACGGAGTTCGGGCTCCAGAGCAATCCGCCCGACTTCACCGTCAGCACGACCCCCGTGCGCCAGGCGGCGCTGATCAACGAGAAGGAGGAGTACTCCTTCCGCTACGGCCGGCTCAAGAGCTATTCGCAGTACCTGCTCTACGACGATCCTCCCCGCCCCGGTGGCCGCAGCGTGCGCTGGTCCGGCTTCCAGACCGGGCTGCGCTTCCCGAGCGGCAAGAAGAAACCTGGCTACAGCGCCTACCGCTTCCCGATCGTGGTTCATCGCAGGGGGCGCGGCGTGCGGATATGGGGCCGCGTGCGGCCGGGCAGCGGGCACCGGTACGTGCAGCTCTACGCGGGCGGGCGGCGCTCGGGCAGGCGGATCGCCACCAACTCGAGTGGCTACTTCGGCGCCAAGCGCTCCCGCGCGGCCAGGTACCGTTTCAAGGCCTACTCGAGCGCAGCGGACGGGCGCAAGCTGCTGGGCAAGAGCCGCACTGCGAGGCCGATCCGTTAGGACCAGTGGCCCTTCTCGGAACGTTCGCCAGAAACTGAAGCCCGCTCTCACAGCGCCCGATCGGGTAGAACGGGCATGGTGAGGGTCGAGACATGAGCCGGCGTCTGGTGTACGCGATCCTGGTCGCCGTCGTCCTGCTGGCCGTCGCCTCGGCCGCGCTGGTCCTCGTGTTCGAGGACAAGGAGGACGTTGTCGGGCCCTCCGACAGCGTGCGCTGGTCGGTGTTCGAGGATCACACGGCACTGATCAGGTCTGACGTCAAGCGCCGGCGCGCGGTGCTGCGCGAGCTGCGCGAGCTCGGCGCCGATACGCTGCGGGTCGAGTTGAAGTGGAACGAGGTGGCGCCGCAGCCGAATGACGCCCAGCGGCCGAGCTTCGACGCCGCGGATCCAGCCGCCTATTCCGGCTTCGAGCCCTACGACGATCTCGTGCGGCAGGCTCGGCACGACGATTTCCGGGTGCTGCTCACGCTCGCACCCGAGGCGCCGCGCTGGGCCAGCGAGGGCAGGCGGCCGATCAGCGCGGAGACCGTCAACTTCAGGCCCGACGCGCGCGAGTTCGCGAGCTTCGCGGGGGCGGTCGCGCGGCGCTACTCGGGCGGCTTTCGCGACCTGCCCGCCGTCCGCCACTTCTCGATCTGGAACGAGCCCAACCACCAGCAGTTCCTGAAGCCGAACTCCGAATCGCCGCGCCTCTACCGCGCCCTGGTCGACGCGGCGATGCCACGGATTCGCGCCGAGGCCGCCGACGGCTCCAAGGTGCTCGTCGGCGAAACCGCGCCGGTCGGCCGGCCGGGCACCGTCATGGGCCCGATCAGGTTCCTTCGCCGCTGGCTCTGTCTCGACGCGGCGTTTCAGCCGCTCTCCGGCGCCGCCGCCGCGCGCGAGGGATGCGGTGACGTCAAGAAGATCGACGCCGACGGCTTCGCCCATCACCCCTACGGGCCGGCACAGCGCGTCTTCCTGCGGCGCGACGTCATCAACCTGCTCGCGATCAAGCGCCTCGGCGGCTACCTCGACCGAGCGGCGCAGGCCGGCAGACTGCCATTGGACCTACCGATCTACAGCACCGAGTTCGGCCTCCAGAGCAATCCTCCCGATCCGACGGTCAGCACCACGCTCGCGCAGCAGGCTCAGATCCTGAACGAGAAGGAGGAGTTCTCGTTTCGCTACACGCGACTGCGCAGCTACTCGCAGTACCTGCTCTATGACGACCCGCCTCGACCGGGCGCATCGCCGGAGGAAGTCTGGTCCGGGTTCCAGACCGGCCTGCGCTTCACGGACGGCCGTGCGAAACCGGCGCTCAACGCGTACCGGCTGCCGATCGTGGTCACGCCTGCGACCGCGGGCGTCACGATCTGGGGGCGCGTGCGCCCGGGCTCCGGGGTGCGCTCGGTCCAGCTCGAGCAACGCGATGGCGCCCGCTTCGTCGCGGCGGGCAAACGCGTCGACACGGACGATCAGGGCTACTTTCAGGTCACACGCCCTGTGAGCGCGACCTACCGCTTCGTGGCCTACGCCGGCAAGGACCAGAGCTCGTCGCGGATCGGCATCAGCCGTGCCGCGCGGCCGGTGGTCCAGCGCGTGCTGCGCTAAGAGCCTTAACAAAATCACCCGTCAACCGGCAATTTGTTAAAGGCTCTAGGTCGGGACCGTGCTCGGCCGCGCCTTCCGGATCGACACCTGGAAGACCCTGGCCCCACCCTCGGCGAGGTAGTCCAGGTAACGCCAGCTATGGGCGTGGCCCCCCAACGCCTCCAGCAGGTTCTGGCGCGCGGAGGGCCGCCAGAGCCAGAGTCCCGCGTCGTCGGCTTCGAGGTTCCATTGATGCAACCCGTGGTACTGCTGCCGCTCGCCCTCGTTCTGGACCGAAACGACCTCGATCAGACCAGCGGGCCGGCAGACACGGTACATCTCGGCCAGCGTGCGTGAGGGGTCCTCGCAGTGGTCGAGTGCGTTGGCGATGTGGACATAGTGGAAGCTCGACTCTTTGAGCTGCGTGGAAAGCGCTTCGCCTTTGAGCTTCAGCACCCGCGGCAGCTCGTCGTATCCGTGCTCATCGAGGAGCGCGTTGTAGACGTCCGCCAGCGCGTCGGTGCAGACGAGCTCGACAGGGTTCTCCATGGCCCTGGTACGCAGCGTCGAGATTGGTCCCGACCCCACGTCCAGCGCCCTCAGCAGTTCACCGGGGGCCGCGCCTACGGCGCGCCCAAACCCGATCGGGAACTCCGACCGCAAGAAGGCGCGGCGCTCGTCGCGCGCATCGGCAAATCGCTCCTCCTTGAACCAGGAGCGCCAGAACGCGGCCTCCTCGTCGACATCGTTTACCCAGTGGGCGTTCTTCACTCCTCAGGGCTGCGGGCTTTGTTGAAGCGCCTGCCTGCGACGGCCACCGGCCGCTCGAGCACCTCTTCGGCTGCGTCCGGGGTCTCGCTCCTCTCCATCTGGGCGATTCGCTCCGGCGTCAGCTCGCCGGCGTTCTCCTGCTCGATCCGCTGCAGCCATTCGGCGGCCTCGGCGGCCTTGCGCTCGTCCGAGCGCACCTCTCCCTCCTGCAGGGACTTGTCGATCTCGCTGAACAGCTCCTCCACGAGCCGTTCCTGCGGCACCTTTCGCAGCGGCTTGCCGTGGGCGAAGATCAGCCCCTCGGTCTTGGCGCCCGTGATGCCGAAGTCGGCGTGCGATGCCTCGCCGATGCCGTTTACCGCGCAACCCAGCACGGCGACCTCGATCGGCTGCTCGTAGCGCTCCAGGCGGCGCTCGATCTCGGCCACGACCGTGTCCATGTCGAACTGGAGGCGGCCGCAGGTGGGACACGCGATCAGGACCGGGCCCTTCTGGCGCAGCTCGAGCGCCTTAAGGATCTCCCAGGCGACCTTGACCTCCTCCTCGGCCTGAAAGGTCGAGAGCGAGATCCGGATCGTGTCGCCGACTCCCTCGCTCAGCAGCGAGCCGAGGCCGACGGCCGACTTCAGCGAGCCGGACCACTTGGTGCCGCTCTCTGTGATCCCGAGGTGAAGTGGGTAGTCGATCTTCTGGGCCAGACGTCTGTTGGCGGCGATCGTGTTGGGCACGTTGGTCGACTTGATCGAGACCTTGAAGTTCTCGAACTCGAGACCCTCCATCAGCTCCACGAACTCGATCGCCGCGGTCACGAGCGCGGTCACCGGGTCCTCTCGCTCCAACTCGTGCAGGTACTTGGGCAGCGAGCCTGAGTTGACGCCGATCCGCATCGGGACCCGCGCCTGCGTTGCGCGCGCCGCCACCTCCGCCACCTTGTCGCGGCCACCGATGTTGCCGGGATTGAGCCGTATGCAGTGCGCGCCTGCCTCGATCGACTTCAGCGCCAGCGTGTGATTGAAGTGGATGTCGGCGATCACGGGAACGGGCGAGCGCTTGACGATCGTCTCGAGCGCGACGGCGTCCCTGTCCCGAGGCACCGCGACGCGCACGAGCTCACAGCCCGCGTCGACCATCCTCCCGATCTGCTGAAGCGTCGCCTCGACGTCGCTGGTGTCGGTCTTGGTCATCGATTGCACGACGACCGGCGCTCCCCCGCCGACGGGCACGCTGCCTACCCAGATCTGGCGCTTGGAGGGCACGCATTCATGTTATCGGTGCGCTCCCGAGCCTCGGACCGCCCTCTGCGTACGCCTCTGCGTGCGCCTCTGCGTGCTCTTGGGCTTCGGGGTACCTCTCGGTCTGATTCAGCTCGGGGCGTCGCAGAGCGTCGGGTCGTGTGCCGGAGACCTCAGGGCCGAGTAGCCGAACGCCGCCGAGTCGGTGAAGACGGTCAGGGGACGCTTCACGTTCGCCTTGCTGGTGATGCCCACCTTCAGCTTGTCGTAGGTGCCGTTGCCGTAGTGGTTGGAGTCGTCGGCAAGTGCGACGTCTCGCCGGACACCGTCGACCCAGATCTCGTTCAGCGCCTTGGCCGGGTCGGAGCTGAGCTTCTGGTGCACCTCGACGAGATGCCAGCACTCGTCCCGGGCCAGCTGGACGCCGTTGCTCCCGAGCAGCTGCTTCTTGGTCGCCGGGTCGCTGCCGCTGGTCGAGAAGCGCAGGCGCCGCTGCTTGTCGATCGTCAGCATGCCAGCCCAATCGCCCGACTCGGGGTCCTCCAGGCGCATCAACGCCACGCTCGGGAACGGATGTGCCTCGTTCTCGAGTTGGCGCCAGAACCCGTCCCGCGGAAATGCGAAGGCCGCGCTATATGTGACCTCGTCGCTGTCGCCGAAGCCGAAGCGCGGCCGTGTGGCGGCGCCCGGCTGCTCGCACTGCGAGGGTGGCTCGCCGTCGCGCTCGAAGAGCCCGTAGGCGGCCGCGCCCGCAGGATGCAGCGTCACCCTGTACGAGCGCAGGTCGCCGGAGTAGCTAGAGCCCTGCTGGGTGGCGAATGACGTGGCCGAGCCGCTGCGGGTCGCGCCGTCGAACGAGCCCGAGCAGCCGACCGGCCTGCCCGTGGCCTCGCGGGCGGAGCCGAACCTGATCGGCACTCGCGTCAGCTTGTGGTTGAGGCCGGGAAAGTTGTTCGTGCAGCCGTTGGCGTTGATGTCCTCGCGCTTGACGTAGTAGAGGTCGGCCGTCTGGCTGGTGCGCTCGAAGTTGGTCGAGGGGTCGTCGCGGTCGATAACCGTCGGGTACACGATCGGCACGTCCGGGCCGCTGCAGCCGTCGGCTCTGTACTGCGGGAGCGGCCGCGCGCGCATGATCAGATTCGGCGATGTCCAATGCAGTAGATCGTCGGAGAGCGAGTAGTAGACGTAGAAGTAGGTCTTGCCGTCTGGATCGACGTCGGTCCGGTTGCCGACCAGCATGTAGCGGTCGAAGTAGCTATTGAAACTCAGGGTGCGCGGAACGAACTTGGGACCGAGAAGGGCCGGTCCCGTGTCGCCGTTGACCGGGGCGCACAATCCTCCGCCCAGCGGCTCGATCGGGAACGGATACTGGAATTGGACCGTGAAGCCGCCCTGCGTGTCGTCGTCGCTGTTGCCGTCCCATGCGCGCCAGGACGTCGCGCTCGCCAGGTCGTCGGTGCGCATGATGCAGGCGCCTGACTGCTGCATGTTCTCTGCGGCGAACGATCCCTTGGAGAACTGCTGCGCATCGAACATCGTGTAATAAAAGTCGCCCCCGGGCTCGCTTCGCCTCACGATGCTTGTCGGCGCCCGGAACCCCGTGGCGCCCGAGTCCTTCTCGTACTGATACGGGATGTTGGCCACCAGGTGCGCCGGCGGAGTCTGTTGGTGGTCGAAACTGGCTCCCCCGTCGCTGGAGCCGGCCGACGTGATGGCGCTCAGCCAGCACCAGGCCAGGCCGAGGTCCGGTTGGCTGCGGACGTACGTGCAGAGGTCCGGCCGGCCGAACTCGAAGCCGTGGAACTCGGTGTGAAGGAGGGCCTGCACGGTGTTGCTGCCCGGCAGGCGGTAGGGCGCCGCCAGCCACTCTGCCCAGTGATAGCTGGAGAAGTCGCTGTTGGCAGACCCACCGTGGGCGAGGATGGCCTGGCACGAAAGCGGCGCCACCGAAGCGAGGTCAGGGCCGCTGAGGCGCCTGTTCTCGTCCGGCGGCGCGGGGTTCTCCGGTGTGGGGGTCGGCGTGGCGGCCCGGGCCAGGGTCAGGTGCACCGTCCCACCGAGGTCACGGTATGCACGCACCGGGAGGTCCGGGGGCGGAGTGCCGGCGCAACGTGGGATCGTCTCCTCCGGGCCCAGCGGCTGCACCGTGCTGCCAAACGGGTATGCGGAGGCGGCCGCTGTCCAGACCGCACAGGCGATCGCCATCGCCGCGGCCAAAAGCTCACACACCCCCCTGCTCCTGCGCATGCCACCTCCTCCACGAGCGCCGTGGGCCGCGTGCCCACGCCTCTGGGACGAGCGTAGCGCGTTGCGCGGCCTGTCTAGGTGCCGATTGCCGCAGCCCGCACCAGCACGCAGTCGACCTCCATCATCCTCATGCTGCGATCGCGCACGACGGGGTAGGTGCCGGTCAGCTCGAATCCAAGGCCCTGGAGGTGACCGATCGTCTCCAGGTAGCCGGGCATGCCCTCGTAGATCGGCTTCAGCGACAGCTCGGTCTGCACGGCGAGCACGGCGGGCAGCGTGTCGGCCGCCCCTTTCAGCACCTCCAGGTCCCAGCCCTGTGTGTCGATTTTGAGGAACACCCTCGGCTCGGAGATGCCGTCCAGACATTCGTCGATCAGTTCGTCGAGGCGCCGCACCGCGACCTGCTCTCGCTCGACGGTGTCGGTCATCGGCCCCAGCTCGTCGAGCGCGTAGCGGCTGTGTGGAAGAAAGGAAGACAGGACGGCGTTGCCGGCGACGTTGATGGACCGGGTCTCGCTGTTGCTGCCGAGCGCAACCCGCAGCGTGCGCCAGCGCGGGTCGTCTTTCGCGGCTTCGGACAGCCGATCGTACGTGGTGCCGACGGGCTCCAACGAGACGATCCAGCCCTCGTAGCCGGCGGCGCGAAGGTCGCGCGCGTAACCGCCATCGAAGGCGCCCACGTCGAGCATGCAGTTGACGTTCAGCCGCGACAGCAGCAGCGCGAGGTGCCCGCGCAACGCGAGGTGCTCGAAGCGGGTCGCCTGCTCCGCCAGGCTCTCCGCCGGGAGCGACGGTGCGGTTCCGACGGGGGCGGTCGGCGTGGCCGGCGCGACGGGATCCTTCGCAACCGGATCCGGGGGCGCCTGCACCACCGTCGGCAGCTTCGCCGGCCGGCGAGCGTTGGTTCGCTCCAGCGCCTCGCGCACTCTGGGTACATAGGCCTGAAGCGCGCGGTCGGTCACCTCGGAGAAGTTCCTACGGAACGAGTCCCAGTGCGGCCAGGGCCGATAATGTCCGACCGAGGCCTCGGGCATCGCGCACTTGCGCCGGAACTCCTCCTCGGACTTGGTCCAGTAGTGGTTGATGCGGAGCTGCTCGACTGATACGAAGGTCGTCGTCGCGCCGAACACCGGGTGGCCGTTCTCGTCGACGGCGAGGCCACGGTGGTAGATGCAGTGATGTGGGTCGAAGCAATGAGAAGTCTGCCGAGGGTCGACGATGCTCTTCACGAACCTCATCGCCTGAAGGTGGACACGCTCCACGTAGTTCTCGATCACGAGCCCCTGCGGCTTGGTGCGATGGCCCGAGAAGCCGTACTGCGCCCCGTTGACGGCCACCCCGGGCCAACCCTCGTACTCGCGCAGAAGCTCAGCCACCGTGATGCCGGTCGGCGAGTAGAGGAACTCGTCGAGGTCGATGAAGGCGATCCAGCGCGACTCGTCGCCGTGAAGCGCGAGGCAGTTGTCGTAGGCTTGGTTCTGCGCCCGGGCCGCGATCGGCCAGTGGTGAAGCACGACCGTACCGTCCTCGACGTATGGAGCCAGGACCTCGAGGTGGGAATCCGCGCTGAGGTTGTCGTAGAGGAAGAAGCGCTCCACCCCGGCCAGCCGGTGGAATTCGATCCACTCCCCCATGAACTCGGCCTCGTCACGGTAGATGGCGCAGATCGACAGGTAAGCCCGCTCCCCGCTCTCGCCGCCGGCCGGACCGGCCTTTCGTTCGTTCATCGCTGGCTTCCCTTGGGTCCGACCGGGTGGCCCGATGCGAGCCCCGGGCTCCCAGCTGTCCATGTACTCGTCGGCGCTCCAGATCAGGCTCTGGACATCGATCATGTCCCGTACCGGCGCGCCGGCCGCCTCCAGTCGCCGCTGCACCAGCTTGGCGAAGGCGACTTGGCCACGATACTGCTCGGCCAACGACAGGCCCGATGGCGGCGCCTCTCCAAGGGCGACCCTGAGCCGCTGGTAGCGGGCCAAGCGGATCACCGGCAGTGCCAGCGGCTCGACGGCGAAGTTGAAGAGCGAGCCAAACGCCACCACCAGTCGGGCATGGGGGGCGACTCTGTCCGCGGGCTGAGCCTGGGCCGCCACCGTCGCAAAGGCCTCGAAGCGCGCCTGTGCCGTCTGGTCCGGGGCCAGGAATTTCGCCAGCGCCGTGCGCAGCGAGAGCTCGTCGAGCCGTGCCCACTCAAACAGCCAGTGGTTCTGGCCCGCCAGCGTGAGCTCGTACATACGAGACCCGAAGAAGCCGTCGAAGACGGTCCTCACACCGGGCTCGAGCGCACTGCCTTCGCGCGCGGCTGAGAGGAAGCCGCCGAGCCGGTCTGCGACGTCGAGTCTGTACTCGCGTTCCTCCGCATCGAAGCTGGGCTTCGTGCGGGCGTGGGCCGCGTAGTGAAGGAAGCGGTCCCAACCCTCCGTGTCGGCAGACTGGGTCACGATTTGGACGGGAGCGCGCCTAACGCGTGTACATCGCCTCGATCTTCGAGGCGTACTTCTCCGCGACCGGCTTGCGCTTGAGCTTCATCGTCGGCGTCAGCTCGTCGCCTCCCGGCAGCCAGTCCTCGCCCAGGACGGTGAACTTCTTCACGCCCTCGACCTTCGACACCTGGACGTTGAGGTCGTCAACTCCCTTCTGCACCTCGGCGAGCACCTGCTCGTCCCTGGAGAGCGACTCCAGCGACGTGTCCTCGATCCGCTGTTGCTTGGCCCACGCAGGCGCAACGTCGGGATCCAGCA
This sequence comes from Solirubrobacterales bacterium, assembly GCA_038330145.1. Taxonomy (GTDB): domain Bacteria; phylum Actinomycetota; class Thermoleophilia; order Solirubrobacterales; family JBBDJG01; genus JBBQNR01. Next base: position 4,766 of record JBBQNR010000011.1, on the reverse strand, counting down.
CGATCAGCGCGCTCAGGAACGGGCGCTGATCGCCGATCACGCAGGCGGTTCCGATCAGCGGGTGCGCCTTCAACTTCGACTCCAAATTGGCCGGCGAGATGTTCTTGCCGCCGGCCGTGATGATCAGCTCCTTCTTGCGGTCGACGATCCTGAGGTAGCCCTCGTCGTCGAGCTCGCCGATGTCGCCGGTGTGCAGCCAGCCCTCGTCGTCGATCGCCTCGGCGGTCTTCTCGGGCATGTTGCGGTAGCCCTTCATGATCTGGGCGCCTCGGATCAGGATCTCGCCGTCGTCGCCGAGCCTCAGCTCCATCCCGGGCGTGACCTGACCCACGGTGCCGATCTTGATTCTGCCCGGCAGGTTGAGCGCGCCGCTGCCCGTGCTCTCCGACAGGCCCCACAGCTCCGCCACCGGTATTCCGAGCGCGTGAAAGAACTCGAGCACCACGGCCGGAGTCGGCGCCGCGCCGACGTAGACCGCCTCGAGGGCGTCGAGGCCAATGCGCTGGCGCAGCCTCGAGAGCACCAGCTCGTCGGCTTTGGCGTGCTCGGCGGCTAGCTGGTCCGAGATCTGCTCGCCTGCCTGCTCTGCGCGCACCTTGCGGTGCCCGACGTCTATCGCCCACTCGAGCGCCTGCTTGCGCTCACTGTCCTGCTCGGAGGCGATCATCGCCTCCAGGCCCGCCTTCAGCTTCTCCCAGATGCGCGGGACGGCGAAGAACCAGGTTGGCCGCACCTCGGGCAGGTAGGCGATCACCTCGCGCGCGACGGGGCAGCAGGTGACGGTGTGGCCGAGCGCGATAGGCAGGTAGTGGCCCACCGCCCGCTCGGCGATGTGCGCCATCGGAAGGTAGGAGACGACGCGCGCGCCGTCGGGGAAGTCGATCACGCCGTCGAAGGTCGTTACCGCACTGATCATGTTGTCGTGGGTGAGCTGAACGCCCTTGGGCGGACCCGTGGTGCCGGACGTGTAGATCAGGGTCAGCACGTCGTCGGGCGCGACGGCGGCTCGGGCGGCCGAGATCTCCTTCGGGTCGCCCTCGCTCTCGAGCAGGTCGTCGAAGGAGACGTCGGCCTGCATCCCGTCGCCGGCGGCGACCAGCACGACGTGGCGCAGCTGTGGCGCCTTCTCCCTGGCGGCGTTGACGACCTCGATGAAGGCGGGCTCGGTGACGACGATCTCGGCACGGGAGTCGTTGAGCTGATATGCGACCTGCTCCGGAGTCAGCGTCTGGTAGAGCGAGAACGGCGTGGCGCCGAGGCTCAGGCAGGCGCTGTCGGCGAGGTGGAACTCCGGCCGGTTGTTGAGCATCAGCGCGAAGGTCTGCCCCGGACCCAATCCGAGCGCCTTCAGCCCGAGGGCGATGCGGTCGACCTGCTCCCCGTACTCGGCCCAGGTGATCTCGTATTCGCCTCCGCGCGTGCGCAGCGCGACGCGGTCCGGCACCGCGGCGACCGTGTGCTCGAGCGCCTCGGCGACCGTGGTCGCGGTCACTCCCCGCTTCGTCGTGTCGGTCCCGATCGTCGCGCGCTGCATGCTCTCTCCTCCGGTAGCTGTGCCCAAACGCTACCGCCAAGTGCAGCAACAATCCACCCCCGCGCTCACCTCGGCATCGAGCGCAGGTGGGCCGCCGGCAAGGGACAGCGCCGCACCTGGCAGACCCCGACAGCTCGATCGCCACTGAGGTGTTCGAGGATCGGGCAGCGCTAACGGGCAGCCCTGCGCACTACCCGCCAGGCTAGTGGCTTGCGGATCGCGGGCCGATCTGGGTATGGTTAGCGGGACGTTCCTTCCGGGCGGGTTCGTGTTCGCCGCCGCCAGTGGTTGGCTGTCGACGTTCGCGCTCTCGGCCGCCCTGCTACGAGAGGAGAGTGTCGTGTCTCAGTCCCTCAAGCGCCGACCCGTCAGGATTACGGTGGCGAGCATGATCGCCGCGCTCCTGGTGCTCGCGATCGGTGTCTCATCGGCTTCGGCCGTCAAGCCCCCGAAGACGATGGCATCGCTCGGCGATTCGATCACACGAGCGTTCAACGCCCCGAACTTCGGCGATAACCCGGGGAACTCGTGGTCGACCGGTGACAACCCCGCGGTCAACAGCCAGTTCCTGCGCATCCAGGCGATCAACCCCGATCGTAATCCTGTGGCTTTCAACGACGCGGTTTCGGGCGCGCGGATGGAGCACCTGCAGGCACAGGCCGCTAACGCCGTCAGCCAGGGAGCGGACTACGTGACGATCGAGATGGGCGGCAACGACGCCTGCAGGTCGACGATTGCTCAGCAGACTCCGACGGCGACCTACCGGGCGCAGTTCCAGGCGGCGATCGACACGATTAGAACCGGGCTGCCAAAGGCCTACATTTTCGTCGCCAGCGTCCCCAACATCAACATGCTCCACACGCTCTTCACGAGCCCGGCTCCCGATCCGAACGCGCTGACACGCTGGTCGGTGTTCAACGTCTGCCAGGCGCTGCTCGCGAACCCGACGTCGACGGCACCGGCTGACGTTCAGCGGCGGGCCGATTTCCAGGCGCAGGTGATCGCCTACAACGGCGTCCTTGCCGATGTCTGCCACGCTGTCTCTCAGAACCGCTGCAAGTACGACGGCGGCGCGGCGTACAACACGTCGTTCACCCAGAGCGACGTCGCGAACGTCACCAACACGACCGGCTTGAACGCGTTCCCGTTCAACGTCCTGCCGATCTTCGGCCCGGGCAACGCCAACTCGACGGCGGACTACTTCCACCCGTCGTTGACCGGTCAGGCGAAGATCGCCGACATCACCTGGGCGAGCACCTACTCGTTCGACTAGAGCACAACCGAAGGCCCCGGGGTAACCCCCCGGGGCCTTCGCGTTCTTCGACGCCGCGCCACCGCTCCGTGCGTCGTGACCGGGCGGAGCGCAACAACCCTCCGCCTCAGTCCTTGATCGCGCCGGACTTGCACGGCTTGCGCCTGTTGAGCGTCAGCCGGTCGAGGAACACGGCCGAGTCGTAGCTGCGATCGCCCTGGTCGAAGATCGACAGGTACAGGACGTGACGACCCCGGGTCACCGGCGTCGAGGCGCGCAGGATCCTGGTCGCTCCGTCGTAGGTTGTGCCCTTGGCGCGGCTCGCCGTGACGCTCGCATCCCCGACCGAGTTGACCCTGATCGGGTTGCCTTTCGCGTCCGCGGCGAAGTTGCGAGGTGCCACCACCTTCGGGTCGTCCTTGCTGCCGGTGTTCCAGTCGGAGACATCGAGCTCGGCGATGAAGGCGTCGTTGTATATCTCGTTGACGAACTCCGGGAACTCCTCGGAGAGGAACCGGAAGCGAAACGAGAGGCAGGTCGCCTTTTTTGGTACCTGAAGCGTGATGCGGTAGATCGTCACGTCGCGGCTGCCGCGGATGGTGGGCCCGCCGTTCTCAATACCGGTCGAGCCGGAGTCGTTCTTGTCGTCTGCGAGCCTGGCGTCACCGGTCGTGAGGATGCCGAAGCTCTTGCCGTGACGCGGGAAGCCCGCAAGGCGCTTGGTCGAGACGCCCGCCGGGGCGCCGAACGGGGGAATCGCCGAGAACGAGGCTCCTCGTATCCAGCGGCCGTTCGCGACAATCGCCCGCGCGAGCTTCCGTGAAGCCCGAAGTGTTTCGCCCCCGCGATCGGGGGTCGGAGTGATGCGCTTCTTGGCGGCGGCGTTGGCGGCGGCATTGGAGGCGGCACCCGCAGAGCTGCCGAGGCCGACGGCAGCGCCTGTGATCAGGACGATCGCCATGGCAAAGATCACCGCAAGGCGCGGGATCGATGGGGTGGGCTTGCTCATTTGGTCATCTCCTTGGTTTCGTGGCCAATTTGCGGGCGGGAGGTTCTTAGATGCTCTGGTAATTCCTGCCGCGGAGGTCCGCTAGAGCAGCGGCCGCGGATTGGTCCTCAAAGCGGTCTCCGATGCTTCGCCGGTGAGCCTCTCGACGACCGCGAAACGCTAGCTCTCGCTGATGAGCTGCTCGACCCCAATTCATGGTTGACGGCAGCCGCTCACCGGAGGGTTGTAGCTCGGGGTGTGGTAACCCTACTCGCGCGCCTTCGATCGGGCGCCGGTCTTCTCGAAGGAGCTTCACGACATCGCCTGGGACACTACCGCGCCGACGGCGCCCTGGAAACCAGGGCAAGGGTCAGCGCTACTGGAAGCCTCCGCCCGTGAGCCTGCCGATGTCGTTGCTGAGGCCGATGAAGAAGAGCATCACCACGAGCAGGAACCCGACCACGCTGGCCTGCTCCATGACCCTGTAGGGAACCGGCTTGCCGCGCACCTTCTCGACCAGGCTCCAGAACACATGGCCGCCGTCGAGCGGCAGGAACGGGAACAGGTTGATGATCGCCAATGAGAGGCTGATCACGGCCAGCAGGGCCAGCGCCCGCCGCGCGTCGAACGTGAAGGCCTGCCGGGTGATCTCGTAACTCCCCACCACGCCGGAGATTTGCTCTCTCTGCTCTTTCTCGAAGATGTGCACCACCGCCTGGACGGTGCCCTTGGTCACCGCCCACATCAGGTCGAGCGAGGTGCGCGCCGCCTCGATCACGTCGGGATGAAGCGGCCGCGAGCCGAAGGCGAAACCGATTCGCGTGCGCTTGAGCTCGGCGCTGTAGCGCGGGCGCACCTGGATCGTGAGCACGCTGCCAGCGCGCTCGACCCGCAGCACCGCCGGTGTCGCGGCGAGGCAGCCCTCGCGCGGCTTTCCGGAGCAGCGATGCGTGGCGATCTGACGTTGCAGTGCCGTCAGGTCCTTCGGCCCC
>JBBQNR010000010.1:0-57484 GCA_038330145.1 Solirubrobacterales bacterium | reverse complement strand
CTGTTGGCCTGAGCGAGTGGTTGTCTCGGTGGTCACCTCAACCCCTGCAATCCGGGGACACCCCTTATGTCCGATCTGACTTTCGAAGTTGTAGCTTAGCAGCCGCTTCCGGCCCTGAAAAGCCGCGGCGGCGCCGATGGCGCCGCCGCATTAGCCCCCTTATGTTGCCGAAGCTCCGCGAGAGCTCCGGGGTCCATAAGCCTTTGTTATGCCACCGCCTGCGCGCGCAGCCTGCGCACGCGCTCCTCGATCGGGGGATGGGTCGAGAAGAGCGACTTCACTCCGCCGCCGCTGAACGGCTTGACGATGAACAGCGGCTCTGCCGCGGAGTTGACCTCCATCGGCATCGCCTTGGCGCCGGCCTCCAGCCGCTCCAGCGCGTCGGCAAGCGCGTTGGGCGCTCCGGAGATCTGGCCACCTGTCGCATCGGCGGAGTACTCGCGCTGGCGAGAGATCGCCAGCTGGATGATCGAGGCCGCCAGTGGGGCCAGGATCACCATCGCCAGGCCTGCCACCAGGCCCAGCGGCCCGTTGTCCTCGTCGCCACCGAAGAACATGAACATGTAGGCGAGCCAGGTGATGGCGCCACCGATCGTGGCAGCCACCGACTGGGTCAGCGTGTCGCGATTGCGGATGTGGGCCAGCTCATGCGCGATCACGCCTCGTAGCTCGCTCTCGCTGAGCAGCTGCGTGATGCCCTCCGTCACCGCGACAGCCGCGTGCTTGGGGCTGCGGCCGGTGGCGAAGGCATTCGGCTGGCTGGCCGGAATCATGTAGAGGCGAGGCATCGGAATGCCCGCCGAATGGGCCAGCTCACGCACGATCTGATGAAGCCTCGGGTTCTCGTCCTCGGGAAGCGGCTTGGCGTGGCTCATGCGGAGCGCGATCTTGTCCGAGAACCACCATGCACCCATGTTGATGAGCCCGCCGATCACGAGGAACGTGAGCGCCAGGCTCGGCCCGCCGATCAGCTGGCCGAGAAAGACCAGCAGGCCCGTTAGCGAGGCAAGCAGGATCGTCGTGCGAATCCCAGCTTTTACGTTCGTCTGCTTTGCCGTTGACATTTTGGCTCTATTCACCCTGTTCTGTTACTGAGCAGCCGTGCCCATCGAATGCTGCCTTGCCCGAAAAGTATCGTCCAAAGACCGCATTCCCGGTATCGGGTCCGGACCCCATAGGGCCCTGGTGGCGAACCCAGGAGCGGCGGCCTTCGGGGCCCTGCTCCGATACGGCTTTCGGCTGCCGTAACGTGTCCGTGGAGCGATGAGGCGACCCTCCCTGCTGGGCCAGATCCTGGCCTTCAACCTGCTGCTGGTCTCGGCCTCGATCTTCGTGGCCAGCCTGGCGGCCGGGCTGGACCTGACCGTCACCGTGCAACGCAGGCAGTTCCTCGTGCTGGCGCTCGCGATCATCCTCACGCTGGTGGTCAACATGTGGCTGCTGAGGCGCCGATTCGAGCCCCTCGAGCAGCTGCTGGACACGATGGAGCGAATCGACCTCGCGCGGCCGGGCCGGCGCGTCGAGATGGATCCGCGCCTGGCACGGCGCTCGGCCGACACCGAGCGACTGATCGCCGCCTTCAACCGCATGCTGGAGCGATTGGAGGGAGAGCGCCGCCGCTCCGGAGAGATGGCGCTGAAGGCCCAGGAGGCGGAGCGCAAGCGGGTCGCCCGTGACCTCCACGACGAGGTCAACCAGGCGCTGACCGCGCTCTTGCTGCGCCTGGAGGCCACGACCCAGCACGCCCCGCCGGAGCTGAAGGCGGAGCTTGACGAGACCAAGCAGCTCGCCAACCAGGCGATGCTGGAGCTGCTCGACCTGGCGCGACAGCTGCGGCCCGCCGCGCTCGACGACCACGGTCTCGCGGTGGCGCTCGCGAGCCAGGTCCGAGACTACGACCGGCGCGGCCCCGCGCGTGCCGACTTCAAGCTCGACCGCGAGCTGAGCGACCTGCCGCTGGACGTCGAGCTGGTGATCTACAGGGTTGCGCAGGAGGCGCTCGCCAACGCAGCGCGGCACTCCGGCGCCAAGCACGTGGACGTGCAGCTTGGGCGCGTGGACTCGCGCGTCGTGCTGCGCGTGGTGGACGACGGCAAGGGGTTTGCCTTCGCGGACGAGACCAAGGGACTCGGTCTCTCGGGAATGCGGGAGCGGGCGATGCTCGTGGACGGCAGGCTCGAAGTCGATTCGCGCCCGGGCCGGGGCACGATCGTGGAGCTCGAGGTGCCGCTGTCGTGAGCAAGCCGATCAAGAGTGGGCCGACCAAGGACGAGCCGATCAGGATCCTGATTGCGGACGACCACGGCATCGTCAGGTCGGGCCTGAAGCTGCTACTGGACCGCCAGTCCGACATGGAGGTGATCGCGGAGGCGGAGGACGGCGTGGAGGCGCTGGAGAAGGTGCTCGCCGAGCGCCCGGACCTGGTGATCCTCGACGTTGCGATGCCTCGCATGACCGGCCTTCAGGCAACCCACGAGATCAAGAAGCAGTCCCCGGACACGCAGGTGCTGATCCTGTCCATGCACGACGACGAGCGTTACCTGTTCGAGGCCCTGCGGGCGGGCGCCGCCGGCTACGTGCTGAAGCGAGCAGCTGACCACGACCTGCTGGATGGGGTGCGAGCAGCGGCCCGCGGAGAGCCGTTCCTGAATGCAGACGCGCAGCAGACCCTGATCCGCGAGTTCCTGGAGCGGGGCGAGCAGTCCGCGCTGACCCCGCGCGAGCAGGAGATCGTGAAGCTGATCGCCGAGGCGCACACGAACAAGGAGATAGCGGAGATCCTGCACCTGTCGGAGAAGACGGTCGAGACCCACCGCGGCAACGTGCTCCAGAAGCTGGGTATGCGCGATCGGGTCGAGCTCGTGCGCTACGCGATCCGGCAGGGGCTCGTCGAGCCGTAGGACGGAGCACGGCCCGAGGCCGACCGGCGGCCGGCCGCCGTGCCCTCAATACCCTCTGAGACGTGAGCGCGAGGAGCCGGTTGGTGCTGTTGGTGGTGGGGGTGCTCGCCCTCGGGGCGGCGGTCGCGGCCACCGTGGCGGGACGCTCCGGCGACGACGGGCCGGCCGCCGAGGTGACGGAGGTGGGCGGCCAGGGACCGCGCTCGCCCTTCGAGGGCGCGCAGCGTCCCCCGGCCGCTGCCGGTGATTTCGCGCTGCACGACCAGAACGGCGACCTGATCACGCTGCGAGGCCTGCGCGGACAGGTGGTGGTGATCAGCCCGATGTACTCGACCTGCGAGGAGACCTGCCCGCTCGCCGCCCAGCAGATCCGTGGCGCGCTCGACGATCTCTCCGATCGCGAGCGCCGCCAGATCAGGGCGCTGGCGCTGAGCGTCGACCCGGCAAACGACAGCGCGGAGAGCGCAAAGCGGTTCCTCGTCACAAGGCGGGTCAGCGGCTATCTCGACTACCTGGTCGGCTCGCAGCAGGAGCTGCGGCCGGTCTGGCGTGAATACGGCTTCTCGCCGCAGACACGCAAGCTGGAGCACAACTCCTATGTGGTCCTGATCGATCGCCGCGGCCGGCAGCGAGTCGGCTTCCCGGTCAACTTCCTGACGCCGGAAGCACTTGCCCACGACCTGCGCGTGCTGCTGCGAGAGCGGATCTAGGAGAGCTGCCGCTGCTGGACGTGGGTCACGGCCGGCCGCTCATTTCGAGCCCGGCCCGGCATGGCTCGCTGATATCCTGACCGTTTAGGTAGGGATTACGACGGAAGGGGGCCGAGAGGCCATGATGTTCTCAACCAGATCGGAGTACGGCGTGCGGGTGATGATCGCGCTCGGGCGGCGCCGCGACGAGGGCCCGGTCCCGCTCGGCGACATCGCCGACAGCGAGTCTCTTCCCCTGCCCTACCTGGAGCATCTGATCGCACGGCTGCGCGAGGCCGGCCTGGTGCGCTCGACACGCGGAGCGCGCGGCGGCTACGAGCTGGAGCGCCCGGCCACGACGATAACCATGGCGGAGGTGGTGAGCGCACTCGAGGGCACCATGGTGCCGATGCAGTGCTTCACCGACTCCGGCGAGATGCGAGTGCTCTGCAACCACGAGATCGACGGCTTCGACCATTGCGCCACGCGCCTGCTGTGGACTCGCGTGCAGGGAGGCGTAACACGGGCCCTGGAGCAGACGACGCTGGCGGAGCTGGTCGAGTTCGCCGAGCACGGCGGCCCGCCGAAGCGACAGCAGAAGGGCCGCACGAAGAGCACGGCGACGGCCATCCCCGGCGGTCGCCCCGCCATGCCGGCCGCATAGGCGCACGAATCGGAAAGGAACGAATTGGCAGACCTCGAGATCCAGAACCTGCACGTAGACGTCGAGGGCAAGCAGATCCTCAAGGGCGTCGACCTGGCCGTGTCCCGCGGTGAGATCCACGCCCTGATGGGGCCGAACGGATCGGGAAAGTCCACGCTTGCCAACACCATCATGGGGCACCCGGGCTACGAGATCACGGAGGGCAAGATCCGCTTCCGTGGCGAGGACGTGACCGAGTTGGAGGCGGACGAGCGCGCGCGCCTGGGGCTCTTCATGGCGTTCCAGTACCCGTCGGCGATTGCCGGCGTCTCCGTCGTCAACTTCCTGCGCACGGCCATCAACGCACAGCGCAAGGGGCGCGGCGAGGACCCGATCAACCTCAAGGACTTCCGCAAGCAGCTCGAGGAGCAGATGCAGGTGCTCGGCGTTGACAGGGAGTTCACCCGGCGCTACCTCAACGAGGGCTTCTCGGGCGGCGAGAAGAAGCGCTGCGAGATCCTCCAGATGGCGATCCTGAAGCCGCTCGTGGCCGTGATGGACGAGACCGACTCCGGACTGGACATCGACGCACTGCGCACCGTCTCCGAGGCGGTCAACAAGATGCGCGGACCTGACCTGGGCGTGCTCATCATCACCCACTACCAGCGCATCCTGAGCTACATCGCACCTGACTTCGTGCACATCATGCTCGACGGACGCATCGTCGAGCAGGGCGGCGCCGAGCTGGCGTCCCAGCTCGAGCAGCGCGGCTACGACTGGGTGCGCGAGCTGCACGAGCAGCAGGTGGCCTAGTGGCCCTTCTCGGAACGTTCGCCAGGAAACGGCGCGGCTACTGATGGAGGTCACGACCGCACAGGTCGGCGGGGCCCGCAGCGTCGAGGCCGTGCGCGCCGACTTCCCGATCCTGTCGCGCGAGTTTGACGGCAAGCCGCTCGTCTACCTCGACAATGCCGCGACCTCGCAGAAGCCCACCGCGGTGATCGAGGCGATCGACGCCTACTACCGCCGCTCCAACGCCAACGTGCACCGCAGCATGCACCAGCTTGCGGCCGAGGCCGAGGCGCTCTACGAGGGCGCGCGGGCAGCGGTCGCAGACTTCATCGGCGGACGGCCTTCGGAGACGGTGTTCGTTCGCAACGCGACCGAGGCGATCAACCTCGTCCGCTTCACCTGGGCGCGGCAGAACGTCGCCGAGGGCGACATCGTGCTGACCACCGAGATGGAGCACCACTCGAACGTCGTTCCCTGGCAGTTGCTGTGCGAGGAGACAGGCGCCGAGCTCGAGTACCTCACGGTCGGCGCGGACGGCAAGCTGGACTCTCGCGAGCTGGCGCGGCAGCTCTCGACCGGCAAGGTGAAGCTGGTCGCCGTGGCGCACATCTCGAATGTCCTGGGCACCATCAACCCGGTCGCCGAGATCGCTCGCAGCGCCCACGAAGCCGGCGCGACCGTGCTCGTCGACGGCGCGCAGGCGGTGCCTCAGCTTCCTGTCGACGTGGCCGAGCTGGGTGCGGACTTCTATGCCTTCACGGGCCACAAGATGCTGGGGCCGACCGGCATCGGGGTGCTGTGGGCAAGGCGTGAGCTGCTCGAGCGGATGCCCCCGTTCATGGGCGGAGGCTCGATGATCAGGACCGTCGAGCGCGACCACTCGACGTGGGCCGACCCGCCGGCGAAGTTCGAGGCGGGGACGCCCGCGATCGCCGAGGGCGCCGGCCTCGGCGCGGCCGTCCGCTACCTGAGCGAGCTTGGCATGGACGCGGTGCGCGAGCACGAGCGCGGGCTGACCGCCTACACGCTCGAGCGCCTGTCGGACATGGATGGCGTGACGGTGTTCGGGCCGCCCGACGCCGCCGAGCGCGGAAGCCTCGTCAGCTTCGAGGTCGAAGGCGTCCACCCCCACGATCTCGCCGAGATCTGCAACCGCGAGGCGGTTGCCATCAGGGCCGGCCATCACTGCGCTCAACCGCTCATGCGTCGCCTCGGCGTGCCAGCGACCGCGCGCGCGTCCTTCTCCGTCTACAACACCAGGCAGGAGGTCGACCTGCTGGTCGATGCGCTCGAGAAGGCAAAGTCGATCTTCGGAGTCTGATAACGAATACCGCCATGGACGCCCTCTACCGCGAATTCATCCTCGACCACTACAAGAACCCCCGCAACTTCGGGGAGCTGGAGGAGCGCGACACCGAGTTCTTCGACCGCAACCCGCTGTGCGGGGACGAGCTTGGCGTGCACATCAGGCTCGACGGCGACCGCGTCTCCGAGATCGCCTTCCACGGTCAGGGCTGCGCGATCTCCCAGGCGTCCGCCTCGATCATCTCGGACGAGCTCAAGGGCAAGACCGTGAGCGAGATCGCCGGCCTCAATCGCCATTTCGTGGTCGACGAGATCGGCATCGAGCTCTCCCCCACGCGCCTCAAGTGCGGCCTGCTCGGGCTGAAGGTCGTACAGGGCGCGCTGCTTGGCCGCCAGGAGTGGCCCGATGGCACACCGGACGACGGCCCGGACCCGGAAGATGTGGCGAAGCTCAGGTCGGAGATATAGGTCCTCGTAGGTGCTGCCGCTAGAATTCCTACTGTAGAAGTCGGATTATCGGAATGAACGACGCGACGACATCAACAACCGTGGACGTATGCCCGGCGGAGGAGCTCCCGCCGGGGGCTCAGCGCATCGTCGAGGTGGGCGGCCGCAAGATCGGCGTCTTCAATGCCGACGGCCACCTGTACGCGATCGAGGACCGCTGCTCGCACGACGACGGGCCGCTGGCCGAGGGGCTCTTCGACCCCGAGCGCAAGACGGTGGAGTGCCCGCGACACGGGTCGCTGTTCGACCTCGAGACCGGCCGGCCGAAGACGCTTCCGGCCTATTTACCCGTTGAGACCTTTTCCGTCCGCGTTGAGGACGGCGTGATCAAGCTGGAGGTGCGATAAGCGCATGGCGACTCCCCAAGTAACAGCAGTGCCAGACCTGAGCGGGATCAAGGACGGCTACGAGTACGGCTTCCACGACTCCGAGAAGGACTACGTCTTCAAGGCCAAGAAGGGCCTCAGCCGTGAGGTGGTCGAGGAGATCTCGACCTACAAGGACGAGCCCCAGTGGATGCGCGACTTCCGCCTCAAGGCGCTCGAGCACTTCGAGGCGCGCCCGATGCCTATCTGGTCGGGCGGCCACATGGACGTGATCGACTTCCAGAACATCCACTACTTCGTGCGCGCGTCCGAGAAGCAGGGACGCACCTGGGACGAGGTCCCCGACGACATCAAGAACACGTTCGACAAGCTGGGCATCCCCGAGGCCGAGAGAAAGTACCTGGCGGGGGTCGGCGCGCAGTACGAGTCGGAGGTCGTCTACCACCAGATCCGCGAGGACCTCGAGAAGCAGGGCGTCATCTTCAAGGACATGGACACCGGACTGCGCGAGCACGAGGACCTCGTGCGCGAGTACTTCTCGACCGTGATCCCGGCCAACGACAACAAGCTCGCGGCGCTCAACTCGGCCGTCTGGTCGGGCGGCTCGTTCGTGTATGTCCCACCGGGAGTGCACGTCGAGATGCCGCTGCAGGCCTACTTCCGCATCAACACGGAGAACATGGGCCAGTTCGAGCGCACGTTGATCATCGCCGACGAGGGCTCGTTCGTGCACTACATCGAGGGCTGCACCGCGCCGACCTACACGACCGACTCGCTGCATTCGGCGGTGGTCGAGATCGTCTGCAAGCCGGGCTCGAGGGTCCGCTACACGACGATCCAGAACTGGTCGCACAACGTCTACAACCTCGTCACCAAGCGTGCCATCGCGCACGAGCAGGCGACGATGGAGTGGATCGACGGCAACCTCGGCTCGAAGCTGACGATGAAGTACCCGTCCATCTACCTGCTTGGCCCGGAGGCGCACGGAGAGGTGCTCTCGATCGCGTTCGCCGGCAAGGGCCAGCACCAGGACGCAGGCGGCAAGGCGGTCCACGTCGCGCCCAAGACGACTTCGACCATCACGTCCAAGTCGATCTCCAAGGACGGTGGCCGCTCGAGCTACCGAGGCCTGCTGGAGATAGCGCCCGGGGCGACGGAGGCCAAGTCGAAGGTTGTCTGCGACGCGCTGCTGCTCGACGAGCACTCGCGCTCGGACACCTACCCCACAATCCGCATCGGCGAGGACAACGTCGACGTCGGCCATGAGGCGACGGTCTCCAAGATCGGCGAGGAGCAGCTCTTCTACCTCCGCAGCCGCGGACTCTCCGAGGAGGAGGCGTCGGGCATGATCGTCGGAGGCTTCATCGAGCCGTTCACCCGTGAGCTGCCGATGGAGTACGCGGTCGAGATGAACCGCCTGATCGAGCTTCAGATGGAGGGCTCGATTGGGTAGCCCGGCCCAGGCCACCCCGCAGCGCGACACGACCGAGCCCGACTGGACCACCGCCCTTCGCCGGCGGGGTGAGGAAGCTTTCGGCTCGTTGCCGATGCCCGCGCTGAAGGACAAGGGCTGGGAGTTCACCGACGTCTCGACGCTCGACCTCGACGCCTACGAGCAGCTGGCCGGCGGTGATCTCTCGGCCACGCCGAGCCGCGAAGCGGTGATCGAGGGCGGCGACGGCGCGTCCGTGCTACAGGTCGACGGCGCCACGGCACATGTAGGAGGTGGGCAGCCGGAGGGCGTCTTCATTACGACGCTTTCCCAGGCCGTCATCGACCACCCGCAGCTGGTTCAGCCGCACCTCGGCAGCCTGGTCGGCGATCGCGACAAGTTCTCCGCACAGAACGCGGCCCGCTGGCGGGGTGGCGCATTCGTGTACGTGCCAAAGGGCATTCGCGTCGAGGCTCCCGTGGTGCTGTCGGCGATTCAGGCAACGGCAGGCTCGGCGATGCTCTGGCGCACGCTCGTGGTTGTCGAGGCCGGCGCTGAGCTGACATTCGCGGAGCAGTACCTGTCCGCGACCAACGATCTCGACGGCTACTTCAACCCGGTCGTGGAGCTGTTCGTCGGCGAGGGCGCGAACGTCGAATACCTCTGTGTCCAGGACCTGTCGGAGCAAAGCTGGGTGCTGGGCAACCAGCGTGCACGCGTGGAGCGGGACGCATCACTGCACTGGGTCGGCCTCGGCCTGGGCTCCGCGCGCGGCAAGCTGCGCATGGAGACGGACCTACAGGGCCAGGGAGCCGACGGCCGCGTGACGGGCGCCTACATCGGCAACGGCGCCCAGCACCTGGACTACGACACGACGCAGGAGCACGCCGCCCCCAACACGCACTCGGACCTCGCCTTTCGGGGCATCCTGCGCGACAAGTCGACCGCGGTCTGGAGCGGCATGATCCGCGTCGATCCGGACGCGCAGAAGACCGACGCCTTTCAGGAGAGCCGCAACCTGCTGCTGTCAGACGGCGCGCATGCGGACGCGATCCCCGGCCTCGAGATCGAGGCCAACGACGTGCGCTGCACTCACGCCGCGACCGTCAGCCGCATCGACGAGGAGCAGCTCTTCTACCTACAGACGCGCGGGCTGGAGCGGGCTGACGCCGAGCGCCTGCTCGTGGGCGGCTTCATGGGCGTCGTCGCCGGCCGGCTCGAAGGTTCGCCGCTGCATGACCCAGTCGCGGCAGCGCTAGAGCGCGAGCTGGAGCTCTCGCTCCCGGCCTGACCGCCCGCTCGCAAGGGCTGCGGCATTTTGTCTAGTTTGTGCCGCGCCAGGTGATTAGGGCGAAGAGCCCCTGGAACGGCAGCCTCGCCCAGAGCAGCGCCGGCTTGTACTTCGGGAACCGTTCCGGCCGCAGCGCCATGTGGATGTTGGCCGGATAGACCGCGACCAGCGTCGCCAGCAGCCACCAGCGGGCCAGTGGCCGGGTGGCGCGCGGTAACACGGCCAGGCCGCCGGCAAGCTCGGCGACTCCCGCCGCGATATTGATCTCGCTCTTATAGGCGTCGAGCGGCGGCGGCACGATGCGCTCGTAGAAACGGGGAATCCGGAAGTGGTTGATCCCGGAGAAGATCCAGAAAGCCGCCGCGGCCGCGTGCCAGCGCGTCATGCGCGGCAGCTTATCCGGACGGCGCGGGCCTGCCACGATAGGGACGTGGAAGTCGACGCAGACAACGGCACGGTGCGTGTGGACTGGCATCAGTATGCACCCGACCAGGTCGAGACCTGGGCCGACCGCGTGCTGGAGGCGGCCTACGCCCACGGATTCAGCGAGGTGGAGTTCGTGCACGGGGCCGCAGACGTGGTCGCCCGCGGGACGCCGGGCTGGCGCGAGGGCGGAGTGGCAGGCCGCGGCCGTATCAAGGAGATCCTGCGAAAGCGGCTCTACAGCGGGCGCTGGCGGCGTTGGGCCGAACAGGTGCGCTCCGGCCGCCACCGGATCGAGGAGGGCCGGATGGTGATCGCCCTGCTCGAGAACCCGCGGCCCAATCCGCGGGCGCGCTGGCCCGTGGTGCCTCCACCCGCGCACGGCTGAGAGCCTCCAACGAAAGCCGGGTGCGCCAGGGCAATACTGATTCTACGTGCTGACTCGAGGCCGTGAGCGGTCGCCGCTTGTTACCGACTCTGAGAGCTCAGAGCCAGGGCGACTCGCTCAGCCGCATCGCCCAGCTGGCGTAGCAGATGGCGGCCACCGCAAGGCTGACCAACCCCATCACCAGCCGCTTGCGGGTGATGATGAAGTAGGTCGCCGCCATGATGCCCAGGAACCCCAGCAGCGCAAGCACGAGCTGCTCCGTCCATTGGCCGGCGTCGGGACGCTGGAACCACTCGGTCCCCGCCCTCGGCGGCGAGACACACGACTCGTCGCACTGAAGGCCGAACGCGGTCAGCGCCAGCAGCAGAGCAAACCCGCCCGTGGTCCAGACGGCGACCATCACGACCGAGAGCGCAACCACATGCGGCGGCCGTCTCCTCGCTTCCTCCGTCGCGACGATCGCGCGATCGATTCCCTTTGCGGGTCTTGCGTCCATGTTCCCCACAGGGCTCCCGAGCCCCGATCGCTATGTGACTGCGAATCGCTTCCTGCACAGCATGACCGCTGCGACCCTGGCCGGCAAGCGAATTCGTCTAGCTTGTGCCCAAATGCGCCCCGAAACGAGGGACATCGCCCTGCCTGAGTTCCCCCAGAGGACCGAGTGGATCAACGTCGCCAGCCTGCCGGCAAAGACGATGCTCGGGCAGGGGGTCGGGCTGGTGTGGTTCTGGGACTACTGCTCCCTGAACGCGCTCAGGGCGTTGCCGTACCTGCAGGAATGGCACCGCCGCTATCACGAGCACGGTCTGAAGGTGATCGGAGTCCACTCACCGCAGTTCCCGTTCGCGCGCGACCAGGACCGGGTGCAGGAGGCGGTGCTCCGCCTCGGCATCGAGTTCCCGGTCGCCCCCGATCCCGACTACGAGATCTGGCGCCTGTACGGGAACGAGGTCTGGCCGGCGACCTACCTCTGGGACCGCACCGGCGTGCTGCGCTTCTACCACTTCGGCGAAGGCGAGTACGACCAGTCCGAGGCAGCCGTGCAGGAGCTGCTGCGAGAGATCGACGCCGATGCCGAGCTGCCGGACCCGATGGCCCCGGTACGCCGCACGGACCACCCCGGCGCGCTGGTGCAGGTGCCCACTCCCCACCGCTACCTGGAGCAGGACCGCAGCGGGCGCCGCGTCGCGGCCGGCGAGTCGCTCTCGATCAGCTATCGGGGCGCGACGGCGGCGGCAGTGCTGGAGGGCACCGGAAAGCTTGACGTGCTGGTCGACTCGGAGCGCCGCCGCACGCTTCACCTCGACGGGGCTCGCCTCTACAAGCTGGTCGAGTCAGGCCAGCACGAGGAGCACGAGTTGGAGCTGCGCTTCCGCGACGACGCGCTCGCCTACGCGTTCAGCTTCGCGCCGGGCCCAGCCTAGGGGCCTCTAGCCCCGGACGGCGGCCTCGGCGCTGCGGATCTCGCGCGGCATCATGAAGCGCACGTCCTCCTTGCTCACCTCGAGCTCGAGCACCTGCTCCGCGCCGCGCGCCCGGAAGAACGACACCAGACGCTGCACCAGCTCCTCCGGAGCGCTTGCCCCGGACGTGATGCCCACGGTCTCGACGCCCTCCAGCCACTGCTCGCGCACCTCGCCCTCGTTGTCGATCAGGTACGACTGGGCGCCGTGCTCCTTCGCGACCTCTACCAGCCGGTTCGAGTTCGACGAGTTGCGGGAGCCGATCACGAGCACGAGGTCGCAGCGCGGTGCGAGCTGCTTGACGGCGTCCTGGCGGTTCTGGGTCGCATAGCAAATGTCGTCGGTCTTGGGCCCGGTGATGTTGGGGAACTTCTCGCGCAGGCGGGCGATGATGCTGAGCGTCTCGTCCACCGCGAGCGTCGTCTGGGTGATGTACGCGACCTTGTCGGGGTCGCTGACCTCGAGACGGTCGACGTCCTCCTCTGTCTGCACCAGCACGATGCTCTCCGGCTCCTCGCCCGTCGTGCCCTCCACCTCCTCGTGCCCCTCGTGGCCTATCAGCACGATCGTGTAGCCGTCGGCCGCAAACTTCTTTGCCTCCACGTGCACCTTCGTCACCAACGGGCAGGTCGCGTCGATCGTGCTCAGATTGCGCTCGGCGGCGTTTCGGTGCACGGACGGAGCGACGCCGTGCGCCGAGAAGACGACCGTCTCGCCCTCCGGAACCTCGGTTTCCTCCTCGACGAAGATCGCGCCGCGTTGCTCCAGCTCCTCGACCACGTGCTTGTTGTGGACTATCTGCTTTCGCACGTAGACCGGCTCGCCCTGGAGGTCGAGCAGCCGCTCGACCGTCTGCACGGCTCTGTCGACCCCTGCGCAGTAGCCGCGCGGGGCCGCGAGCAGGACTGTCTTCGGTCCGGGAGGCACAAGTGAAAGTCTAGAGCGACGGCTGTCTGAAGCCGTCAGCGGCTGGGGCGAGAGCTTCCCGGATACCATTCGCCCGGTAAATGCAACCCCCCGGGCAGGAGGAGCGCTCGATGCCGGACAACCCTGAGCTGGAAGCAAGTGGCACCCCGTCGGAGCAGTTCCACTACCACCTAGAGCTCACTCCAGCGCAACTGAAGATCACTCACACGGCGCTCAAGAGCCTGCTCGACGACTTCGGTCACGAAGAGCACGACGTCATCAAGGTGATCAACCAAGTGCTCGAAAAACTGCCCGACGAGCACTCCATCCGCGCCATCTCGCTGGAACGCGAGCTGCGTCGCGAGGAGGACTAGGCCCCCGCCCGCCGCACGTGCGGGGAGGCGCGGCATCAGTCATCTAAGCAGGGAGCAGCTGGCCGGACCGCACGGCGTCCGTCTGCCGGCGGCGGCCCTTGCGCTGGTACATCGACTGGTCGGCACGGGCGATCAGCTCGCTGGGCTGGTCGTCGAGCGGCTCGCGCTGGGCGTGGCCGACGCTGCCGCCGATGCCGTGTTCCGCCAGAGCTCTCTCGAGCCCGATCGCGAGCGTCTCGAGTCCGGCGTTGGTGGTCTCGGGACATAGGACCACGAACTCGTCGCCTCCCAGTCGCGCCGCCAGGTCTGTCTCGCGGATGCGCCCGCAGATCGCGGCCGCCGCTTCCCCCAGCACACGATCGCCGGCCATGTGGCCCTGGGTGTCGTTCACGTGCTTGAAATCGTCGAGATCGATCAGCAGCAGCCCGAGCCCTCGCTCGTAGCGCTTCGCCCGCGCCCACTCCTTCGCCAGCCGCTGCTCGAAGCCCGCACGGTTCGTGAGCCCGGTGAGCGGGTCGACAAGCGCATCGTCCTGAGCCCGCCGCGAGCGCCGGATCTCATGCAGCGCGAGCAGGCCGAAGAGCGTCGCGGCAAATCCCACCCCGACGAGGACGACCCAGAATTGAGTCGGGATCGAGCTGACCATGCGCGATACGGACGTGGGGTCGGCACCGCGTCCCGAAGCCTTCTTTCCTTGGTCATTTGGGCTCTCGCCGGTCGTGTCGACAGCGGCCGGGGTCGAGCGCGGCGACTTGGTCGAAGCCGAGCCGGTCTTGCCTGAAGAACTCCTCTCGGCAGCGGTCGACATGCCGCCTCTCTTCGTCGCGCCCGAGCGGGATCCGTTGCCGGCGGGCCGCGAGAGCGTGGAGGTGTTGTCTGCCCCGGCTCCAGGTTGCGAGGCGGTCGGTGACGAGGTCGGCGAACCCGAGGCGGGTTGCGGTCGGTCGCGAGTTGTCCCGGGGGCCGGTGGCGTCACGGACCGGTCTCCACCGCCCACCGATATCTGTGGCAGGCCGCCTCCACCGACGGTGACCGAGGGAGTCTGGGCGCCTGAGTCGTCGAGCAGGCCCGGCGCGACCTGTCCGAGGGCGGCGCCGACCGGGTCGGCCGTCGAATGGCCGGGAGCGCTCAAGAGCGCCGCCAGCACGAGCATCGTCGCGATGGTCACTCGCACGGTGGTCGCCACTGAAGGATCCGTCCTTTCTGGGGTGCAGTCTGCGAAGCAGCTCGGCGCTTCTCGTCTAGTCGGTGCCACCAGGAGGCCGCTTTAGGCTCTGGGCCCCTGTTATCGGCGATTCGTCCGTTCCGCGGTTGCGCCTGCATGCCGGACAGCGCGCTCAAGGCCGCCTCGGGATCTTCCGAGACCAATCCATGAGGACTTTTTGAGCTCAGCGCGCGTATTGGTGGTCGAGGACGACACGGATGTCCGCACGCTCGTTTGCGAGCTGCTTGCCCGTGCCGGGATGAGCACAGCCGAGGCGGTGGACGGGCGCGAGGGCCTGCGCCAGTTCTACGCGGTCAGGCCGGACCTGGTGATCCTCGACCTATCGATGCCAGACATGGACGGCCTGCACGCGCTGGAGCGCATCCGCGAGCTGAGCGACGTGCCGGTGCTCGTCCTGACCGGCCGTGTGCTGGAGCTGGAGAAGGTCCAGGGGCTTCAGGCCGGCGCCGACGACTACGTCACCAAGCCCTTCGGCCGCCAGGAGCTCGTTGCTCGCGCCGAGACGCTGCTGCGGCGGACCGGCGGGACCGCCAGGGATCTGCCTGAGGTGGCCTCGGACGAGCTCGTCACGATCGACTTCAGCCAGGCGTCCGTGACGATCGCGGGCAATCAGGTCGATCTGACCCCGCTCGAGTTCAAGCTGCTGGCGACCTTCGTCCAGAACCCCAACCAGGTGCTGGGCCCGGACCGGCTGCTGGAGCTGGTCTGGGGCGACAGCGGTGAGTCCCGGGGCAGGGTCAAGCTCTACGTGGCCTACCTGCGCCGGAAGCTGAAGCAAGCGGCCGGTGTGGAGCCGATCGAGACCGTTCGCGGCTTCGGCTACCGCTACCGGCCCTCGGCCGGCTGAGCCGACACAGCGGCGACGCGCCCGGGGTCCGCGCGGCCCCGAAAGCCGATTGTACGTCCGGCGCGAGCCCGGGCGGCCTCGAAAAGGCGATTTGAACGTCCCGGCGCGAGCGCTATATTGGTCACGCGGCCTGTGTCCTCCCAAGTCGGGGCCACAGGAAGCTGTTCTGGACACACGATGAATTGGAGCCGCTAATACGGCCCATAGAAAAGTGAGGGTCCAAATGGAAAACGGCAACGGCCACGTCCTGCCGACGTCGGATTTTTTCTCTGAAGTTCCCGCCCCCTGCGGGTTGTTGGGTCTAGACGGAACCGTTCGCGCGATCAACCCTGCCTTCAGCGAGATGTTCGGATGGGCAGCTGAAGACCTGCTCGACACGAGCTACATCGATCGTCTTCACGTAGATGACCGTGAGAGGACGCAGTCGCTTTTCCAGGAGTGTCTCTCGGAAGGTCGCGCGCGCCTACTGGCCTGCAGGTTCATGCACAAGCTCGGGTCGTACCGCCTGCTCTACTGGGGCATCAAGCCCAGCTTCGAGGAAGGTGTCGTCTACGCCGGCGGCCAGGACGTGACGGACCTGGGGGCGTTCCCGCTCGTCGGCCCGCTCGCCCGGGAACCTCTCCCAAGCTTGGCCGGTTCGGGCAAGTCCAACCCCACCAAGAGGGAGCTGGAGGTGCTGGGCCTCGCCGCCCAGGGTCTCTCGACCCAGGAGGTGGCTGTGATGCTCACGCTCAGCCCCACGACGGTCAAGACGCACCTACAACACACCTACGGCAAGCTCGGCGTTACCAACCGCGCCGCTGCTGTCGCCACGGCGCTCCGCCAAGGGCTGATCTGAGCCCAACCAGGGTCCTGGTCTGAGCCCAACCAGGCCCGCAGCGGGCGGCTGCCGCACGCAGTGCCAGGCGCACCAGCTCGAGAATCGTCCGCTCGGATGATTGTAATGGCCGCGCCGCGACCGATACGGAGCTTGTGAGCGAAGTTACCAACGGTACCGCCGCCCTTTCGACAGTATCCGCCAGACCACCCGGCGAGCTCTTCAGCGCCATCGTCGAGTGCTCGCAGGACGCCATCGTCGCCACCGCGCCTGACGGCACGGTGATCTCGTGGAACGACGCGGCGGAGCACCTCTACGGCTATCAGGCCGGAGAGGCGCTCGGGCGGCCGATCGCGGCGTTGATCTTTCTCGAGCAGTCGGTGGCCCGGGAATCCCAGATCCGATCAGGCGTGATTCGCGGCGAGCACACGGACCACTACGAATCCGAGCATCGCCGCCGCGACGGGACCCTCGTCAACGTCGGGCTCTCCGTCTCGTCTCTTCATGACCCCGGCGGCCGGTTGATCGGGGTGGCGACGGTCGCGCATGACATCGGCGAACGGAAACGTCGCGAAAGCCAACTGGTGCGACAGGTGGCGCGGCACGCGCGCCTGCAACGGATCCAGTGGGCCCTTGCCGAGGAACGTCTGCTGCTCTACGTCCAGCCGGTGGTCGACCTGCGCTCCGGCGTGGCCACCAGACACGAGGTGCTGTTGCGGCTCCCACCCGGCCAGGGCGACGGTGACGTCGTGGCGGCAGCGGAGTTCCTGCCCGTGGCCGAAGAGTTCGGCCTCATCCGCGAGCTGGACCGCTGGGTGCTGGAGAACGTGTTTCCCCGGCTGCGGAACCGTCCGCTGCATGTCAACCTCTGCCGGCAGTCGATCGCCGACCCCGAGACCGCCGTGACGATCGCTCGTGGACTGAAGGCACACTGCTGCCAGCCGTCATCGCTGACGATCGAGGCCAGCGAGAAGGTGGTGCACGAAGATCCCGACGCCATGCGGGAGTTTGCGGCCCGAATGGAGCGACTCGGCTGCGGCCTGGCTCTCGACGACCTGGCGGAGCCTTCTTCGGCGGCCATGCGCCTCGAGCAGTTGCCGGCGCGGTACGTCAAGATCGACGGCTCGCTGGTGGCGCAGCTCCCGATGGGCAGGTCCGACCAGCAGCAGGTGATGTCGATCGTGCAGACCGCGAAGGCTTACGGCGCCGAGACGATCGCCGAGGGCCTCGAAAGCCCGGCCTCGCTTTCGCTATTGAAGAGGGCCGGGGTCGATTACGCACAGGGGTTCCTGCTCGGGCATCCCGCGCCACTGGCGACCCTGAGCTGGAAGACGGACGCGCCGGCTCAGTAGCCGAGCGCGAACTTGGCGTCCTCGCTCATCCTGTCCGGAGTCCAGGGCGGCGAGAAGGTCATCTTCGGCAGCACTCGCTCGACGCCATCCAGCTCGCCGACGAACTCCTTCATCTGCTCGGTGACCTGAGGGCCGATCGGGCAGCCGGGCGAGGTGAGCGTGAACGTTATGTGGACGTCGCGGTCCTCGACCTCGACGTCGTATACGAGGCCCAGGGAGACGAAGTCGAGGCCGAGCTCGGGATCTATGACGTTCTCGAGCGCCTCGAACACATCGTCTCTTTCCGGCCCCTTGGCTTCGGTGTTCTCAGACATGTGCGACCGATTGTAGCCGGACCGCGGTTGCGCTCATCTGCGGCGCACCGTCTGCCTGCCATCATTCCCATCATGTTCGTGCTGCTGCTTCTGTTCGTGCTGGTGCCGATCGTGGAGATCTACGTGATCATCCAGGTCGGCCAGGCGATCGGTGCGCTCTGGACCATCCTGCTGCTGATCGCAGACTCCGTGATCGGGGCCCGCCTGCTGACATGGCAGGGCCGCAGCGCCTGGCGCCGCTTCCAGGACGCCCTCACGGCGGGCCGGATCCCCCACAACGAGGTTCTGGACGGAGCGATGATCGTGGTCGGCAGCACACTGCTGCTGACCCCCGGCTTCGTCACCGATGCGTTCGGCCTGCTGCTGCTGCTGCCGCCGACGCGGGCGGTGTTGCGCCGGGCGGTGGTGCGCTCGATCCAGCGCCGTGGCGCGGTTGCGCGCGTCGTTGTTTACGGAGCCGGTCGCGCCACCGCCAGGCCGGTCCCCGACCAGCCGCCTGACGTCGATGCGGAATCGCCGAGCCCGTTCCGGCGCCTCCCACCCGGACCGGACCGGCAGCTGCCGCCGGCATGATCTCCGCTTCGCAGGAGGACGCGCAGCGCGGAGAGGGCACGAGCTTCTTCGACAGCGTCTCCGTCGACTTCAACCTTGGTGAACGCGGAACCTTCGGCTTCGTTCGCGTCGTGCGGCTGCCAAACGCGGGCAAGGTCACGGCGAGCGCCGTCCTGTTCGTCGACCACGCTCTGGTGCTGAAACGAGCAGTCGAGGTGGAGGCGGAGATCGAAAGCTGGGAGAGCGTGAAGCTGGACGGCATCGATCTCGAGACACTCTCTCCCCTCGAGCGATGGAGGCTGGCGCTGTCGACCGAGGACGCGACGATCGAGCTCGAGGCGAGCGCCGTCTCACCGCCGCTGCAGCTGGCACTGACTGCCCCCGGTAAACAGGCTCCGGACACGGAGCAGTACGACCAGCTCTGCAAGCTGAGCGGCGAGTTGCGCCGTGGCGCCGGCAACGAGCCGATCAGCTGCAACGGGCGCCGCGCACATGCCTGGGGGCGCGCGGAAGAGCGCTTTCAACGCTTGCGGTCGTTGTACGTGGCCTCGAACGAGGGCCGGGCGGTGACGGTCGCGGCCGCCGGGGCGGCAGCCGGCGAGGATCACGATCAAGAGCTGCTCGCCGGTGCTCAGGTACTCGACGAGTCGGCTGAGCCGCTGACGTTCGAGCAGGTGCGCCTCTCGACCGTGTACGGGTCCGACGGACTGCCGGTCAAGGCGGGCCTGGAGTTGCTGGCCCCGGGCGAGGAGATACCTCGCCGTCTCGGCGCCGAGGCCGTCTGCGGCACGAAGGTCGCGCTCGCCGGTCGCGAGCAGGCGCTCACCCTGATGCGCTGGTCGCTCGACGGCAAACCGGCGTTCGGCAGCTACGAGACGCTTCGCCGCACGTGACCGAGACGGGCGGCGGCACGACCGCGGACAACCGCATCGACACCGTCATCTCCGACTTCGGTGGCGTGCTGACGAATCGCCTCATCGATGCCTTCACCGCCTTTCAGGATGACTCCGGCATCTCGATGGAGCAGCTGGGCAGAGGAATGCAGCGCGTGTCCGAGCGAGACGGCGAGTACCCGCTGTTCCGGCTCGAGCGCGGTGAGCTGACCGAGATTCAGTTCCTCGACGACCTGTGCTGGGGCCTCGAGGCGGAACTCGGCCACCGCCCCACCCTGCATCGCTTCCGTGATGTCTACTTCGAGGCGCTGCGACCGAACCAGCCGATGCTCGACCTGATGCGCGAGCTGCGCGGGCGCGGATACCGGATGGCGATCCTCACCAACAACGTGCGTGAGTGGGAAGCGCTGTGGCGATCGAAGCTGCCCGTGGACGAGATCTTCGAGCTGGTCGTCGACTCCGCGTTTGTGGGCATGCGCAAGCCTGACCCCGAGATCTACCGCCTGACGCTCGAGCGGCTGGGCGGGGTACTGCCCGAGCGCTCGCTGTTCGTTGACGACAACGAGGGCAACGTCGACGCAGCCCGCGACCTCGGCATGCACGCGGTCCACTTCCGCTCGAACGAGCAGGCGATACCGGAGCTGCGCAGCGCGCTGGGGCTCTAGGCCCCGTTCTTTGTAATCAAGGCCCGCCTCTGGCCGCGAAGACCGAGCCTGCCAAGGATGCAGGGAGCCCCTGTGATGATGGCGCAGGGGCGACCGAGGACGCCGGCAGGCGAAGGTTTGCAGCGGCCAGAGCTAGTTCTCGCTGCCGACTCGGTCGCCCACGTAGATCTCGAGGGCCGTGCGGCCGAGCTGCTCGAGCCGTTGCTCCGACAGCCAGGGCAACACGATGTCGAGCGTCTCCTCCTCGCCGACCCCGGCGAGAAAGGCCTCGTCACCACGGAACCGAGCCGCCAGCTTGAGCGCGTCTCGCTTGTTCTCGCCCAGCGCGTCGAAAGCTCCCATCAGGAATTCCGCGCTCGCGACCGGGGTGCCGACCTCGAGCGTTGCGTGCCACGCGGCCAGCATCGAGAGGTCCTCGTGATCCAGCTCCGTGACCGCCTTGGCGTAGTGCGCGGTCAGCTCCTCCTCCGGGATGTCGTCGACCCAAGCCTGGATCACCTCGGCCAGCAGCGCGCGGCGGCTTTCGCGACCAACCGATTCGGCTATCACCCGCACTGCCTCGGCAGGCTCGATGAAGCAGAGGTTCATGGGTGTGGGGCTCCTCCTGATTCGCGACTTGCTTGGGCGCGGCCAACATAGGCCACGTGCCCGACGGAATCCCGGCGGCCGAGAAGCGATACTGGGCGCATGGGCCTGGGGGCGCAGTGGTGGTTCTGGCTGTTGGTGGGAGCGGTGGCTGCCGGCACAGTCGTGCTGGCGCGCGGGCATGCGGGTTTCGTCGACAGGATGCGGCGCCTGGCGGTGCGGCGCGGGCTGATCTCGCTGCCTCCTGGGCGGGTGTTTGCAGGACCCGCCCCAGGCATGATGCGTGACCCGTCGTGGCTGGCCTATCCGCTGGGGGCATGGGTGGTGGCGAGCCCCTGGATCTGGGGCTACGACGACGTCGACGGGGCGGTCCTCTGCGACCTGGTGACGGGGGGCGCGGTGATCGCCCTGGCACTGCTGGCGATCCTGTTCCCGGCCCTATGGGCGCTGGAGCTACTGGGCGGCCTCTGGCTCGTGACCGCGCCATGGCTGGTGGGCTACGGCAGCGAGGCGGGTCCGGTCGGCCTCAGCGACACGGTTGCCGGTGTGCTGCTGTGCGCGATCGCGATCGCGGCTCTGGCGGCTGCCGAGCGCCGGCTGCGAAGCGGCCCGGCGGCCATCGGCCGCCTGCGGCGGTAGCAGCAGCCGTCAGCGCACGCAGGGTCCCGTGTCAACCGGCGCGCCCGCGCCGCCAAGCACGGAGGCAGCGATTGCCGGCGGCACTCCGAAACCGCCCCTCGGCCTGGAGCGCGAGGCGGCGAACACCGTGGCGACAACGTGGCCACGGCGGTCGACCGCGGGCCCGCCCGAGTTTCCCGGGCGAATCCTCCCCCTCAGCGCGGTCATGCGACGTCGCACGGGGCCGTTCCCGTAGGCGTCCTGGCTACTCACGGTCAGCGTCGGACCGAGACGACCCGGCTCGGCCCTATAGGGGCCGTTCTCGGGGTATCCGAGGATCCCGACCGCAGCTCCGACCGTGGCGTTTGGATCCTGGCTCAGAGCCGGAGCCTGCAGGCCGGCGACCCGCAGCACCGCGACGTCGTTGCGGGGGTCGAAGGCGACGGCTTGGGCGCTCAGCCGGGAGCCGCCCTCGACCTCGACCTCCGTGTCGTTCTGCCCGGCGACGACGTGCGCGTTGGTTACCACCAGGCCGGCTGCGGCCACCCAGCCGGAGCCCTCCAACGCCAATCCGCACGCGGTGCCGGTAATGCGCGCCACGCTCGCCCTGGCGCGCCGCACGTCGGCGTCGGCGACGATGCCTCGCGTCGGCGGCGGGACCCCAGCCTCCGGCCCGCGGATGGTCGGGAACGGGTCGACTCGCGAAAGCGCGTTGAGGATCGGGCCCGACGGCGGCAGCAGGTCGTTCAGCCGCTGAAGGATCTCCGAACGCTGGATGTCCCTGCGCAGTTCCCTCGCGCCGGGCGTCTGGAGCGCAACGGCTCCCCCGATCCAGGCCAGGCCGAGGCCTAGAGCGCCGATCAGCAGCGCGCCACCGATCCCGTCCAGTACCGCCACCGGCCCGAACGCCAACCGGCGCCGGATCCTGAAGCCGAGCTCCTCGAGCACCACGGCCACCGCGCCCCCGATCAGCAGCGCGCCCATCAGCCCGAAGAGCGGCGCGTAGGGCGACTTCGACCCCTCGTCGAGCAACAGCGGCGCCACGCGGCTGCCCGCGAAGGCGCCGACGGCGAAGCCGCCTAGAGAAAGCGCGCTCACCACGAGGCCCTGGGCGTAGCCCCAGAAGGCCATCATGAGAGTGAACGCGATGATGATCCAATCGAGGGTGGTCATACGACGACGGGATGACGGGTGGTCGTGCCGGCGCTCCCTCGGCCTGGCCTGCGCCGCCTTTCCAGGCTAGAGTTCACGACATGGAGAGCTCCGGCGCATCGATCGGCAGCTCGCGGCGCAGCCAGCCGGGCGCGCTGCGGCTGACCCAGGCCGGCCTCTTGATCGCCTCGCTGGGAGCCGCGCTGGTCGTGTTCGACCCCTTCGGCCTCGGCGTGGTAGGGATCTTCCTCGCAATCGGCGGCGCCGTGCTGGCGGCCCCCGGCGGCCTCGGGCAGGGCTGGTACTTCGCGGTGGCCGGCGGCGCGATCGGCGTCGCTCTGTCGCGGCTGATCGCCGAGAATAACGAGCTTGCGGGCGGCTGGCTGGCGGTGATCGCCTCGCTGGCCATTCTGATCGGCGCCACGCTCGGCTATCCGGTCCGAAGCGACCGCGACTAGCCGCCGCGGGTGGCCACTAGATGTCGAGCTCG
This sequence comes from Solirubrobacterales bacterium, assembly GCA_038330145.1. Lineage (GTDB taxonomy): Bacteria > Actinomycetota > Thermoleophilia > Solirubrobacterales > JBBDJG01 > JBBQNR01. The sequence continues at coordinate 34,535 of JBBQNR010000010.1, read as the reverse complement.
ACCGTGGAGCTCGAGTTTCCGCCGCTGGGGATCTCCAGCTCGAGCGGCAGGTTCTCGGTCGCCGACTCCTGCTTGACCTTGAACAGCACCAGTGACCCGTCCACCGGGCCCTGGCTGGCCGGCGAGTCGGGCGGCGGAACGTGGTCGCCGGGAAGGATCGCCTCGCCGAAGTCGAGCCCGAACCCGGACTGTGCAGCATCCAGCGGCAGGTACTCGTTCCCGACCGTGTCGATGACCTTCATGTCACGCGGAGGCAGGTAGTCCGAGTTGCCCTCGTTCTTGATCTGAAGAAAGACGCCCAGGTACTGCTCCTTGCCCTGGACGGCGACCTGGCCCCGCAGGTACGCGTCATCAGGCCGGATGTGGGTGTTCAGCAGCCGCGTGAGCTGCACCTGGTACACGGCCTCGCCGGCGTGCACCAACTCCCCCTCCTCGCCGGACGTTCGCTTCTCACTCGATCCGCAGGCCGACAGGCCCAGCCCCGCGAGGGCAAGCAGGACGGCGAGCGCCATCGCCGGCAGACGCATGCTTGACGTAGACACGGGCGCGGAGTGTATAGCCCGCCTGCGCTACCCGGCCGCCACACCGGCCGCCCGTGAGGACGGCTCGCCCTGCTCGAGCACCTGCCCAAGCCGGCGCAGCGCCCGCGCCCATTTCGCTCGCAGCCACGACCGCATGCCCAGGGCCTCTTTCAGCCTGTCGACCCGCGTTGCGGGCTGGGTCGAATAGGTGAGCTCGACCTTCGTCATGTTCTGGTCGTGGCCGGTGAGCCTGTACTCGGTCCTGGTCCCGATGCGCCCGATGCGGCCGGCGGCTCCCTCCGCGACGATGCTGAAGGGAGCATCAAGCTCGACCAGCGTGCTCTCCGCCCAGATGGCTCCGAGTGGGAAGTCGATCAGGTAGCGAGCGCCGGCGCCCACACCGCGCGACTGAACGCGCTCCAGTCGAAACTGCTTCAGGAAGTGGTCCGTGAACTCGGCGTGGTTGGCGAGGTCCGAGAGGTAGTCGAATACCTCTTGGCGCGGCCGGTCGACGATGGATGTGACGGTCAGCGGACGCACTGGCGGGCGGGAATATACCGGCGGCGAAGCGCCGCAAATCCGCGGCGACAAGCGGCAAACGGGTTTCCTGGCAGCCGGCGGAAGGTACACCAGGGCGCAGCGACTCGACCGGGGAGGGTGACGCCGCGGCCCTCGACGTGGCTCCGGATCGACGGTCGAGCGAGTCCTGAGGGAAACAACGATCGGTGGGGTGATTCGAGCTGCCGCGCAGAGGCCGTGAGGCGCAGATTGATGCCGTACGTCGAGTTGGCCCCGAAAGGGGCGCAATTTACGGTTTCTTTATACGAAACGGCAACAAACTCGGAGTTTCCGTAGTTAAAATACTCACAAGCGGCCAGTGGAGAGTGCCTGGCCGGACGCCTGCATGGATGCCCGGTCGAAAGCAGGCAGTGAGATGAAGGGGAAGCTGGACACCTACCTGACGGGAACGCTGGCCGGAGCCGGCTCATTCCGCTGCCGTGAATGTGGATTCGCCGTCGGGCTGACTTCACTGGACGAAGTCCCGCAATGCCCCAGCTGCGGCAACGCCCGCTTCGCTCGCGCCTCGCTGTTCGACACCCAGGGCCTCGACGATGTGCCCGAACTCGACGGCGCCGACAGCGGGGACTGGGTGGCCAGCGTCCGCGAAGGACTGGAGGAGCCCGGCCACTACCTGGTTCATCGCGAGGACGAGCGGGTGATGGTGATGCCGCTGACGAGCGAGTGGAGCAGGATCGGCCGCAGCCTGACGGCAGACATCAGGTTCGACGACCCGACGGTCTCGCGACGGCACGCGGTCATCGTGCGGCAGGAAGACAACGTGCGGGTGCTGGACGACCGCAGCCTCAACGGCGTCTTCCTCGACGGCAAGCGTGTCGAATGGGGAGAGCTACTCGACGGCAGCGAGCTGATCATCGGCCGCTACCGACTGTTCTTCATCGACACCGCCACCGCCGTCGAGCTCCCCCCGCAGCGCGCCGCCGCGTAACGCCAAGCTCATCCCTTCACGAACCCGGACGTCTGCTTGCAGACGGCCGGCATTTATTCCAACCGAGTGAGCTTCGCTCACTCGGTTGATACCGACGGGTCGGTCTGTTCGCGCTGCGGCACCGACATCAGGAAGTGCCGGCGCGGCTGCGACGCGATCGAGCGAATTCGCTCCGCCTCCCGCGCCTGGTCGGAGCGCACGAGCTCATCGGCGTAGTTGCCGAGCAGGTCGCGCACGTCCGACACCCCCTCGTCATCGAGCTCCTCGAGGGCGACGAGCGCACCCGCTCCCAACCGACGCTCCAGCGCGTCGCGGTCGAGACCCCACTCGTCGTTGACACGCATGTAGACACGGCCGCCGGTCTGGCCGGCGCAGGCCCACGGCCCCACGTCGCCGAGCACCACAGCCCGGCCGGCGGTCATGTACTCGAACGCGAAGCCCTTGATGTTGGCTCGATCCGCCACGCCGCCGAGGTGGTCCTGAAGCGGGCCCTCGGGCTCGCCGGCGATCACGACGTCGGCGCCCGAAAGCCGGATGCAGAATCGCGAGTCGGCCGAGCCCTGCACGAAGAAACGTCCGCACTGGGCGCCGTAGGCAAACGACTTGCCGACCGAGCCGTTCACCCGCCGCCCGGAACGGTTCTTGCCCTTCATGACCGCGATCGTGCCGCCGAACATGGTCTTGCCGACGCCGTCCTGCGCGCCGCCCTCGACGCGGATGTCCACGCCCCAGACGTTGAACGCGCCCAGGCCGGAGCCTCCGATCGAACCGCCGTTGAAGTGCAGGTCCGCGACCGTGTCCATCGTGGCCGGCGGGCAGTCGTCCGGCCGGTAGATGCGTGCGCGCGACAGCTGCCCCGCCAGCGCGGTGCCGAGCACGCGGTCGTTGGCGTCGACAGCGCGCGGATACTCGTACGTGACCTTGCCCGAACCCGTTCGCGGCTGGTCGGGGACGGCGCTCAAAACGTTTCCTGCGGAGGAGATGCGGATCGGCCCGCCACAGACCTCCATCGCCAGCGCCGCCAGATCGGAGGAGGCCTGCTTGTGCTCCATCCGAATCGGCCTTGCCACGATCAGGCCGGCGTGCTCGCGCTCCTCCTCGGGGCTGACCGGCATGTCGATCGGCTCGAGGTCGAGCATCTCCTCGAGCGGGCGGATCATCTCGCCGAGGTCGATCGTGCTCTTGGCGCGCGACTGCACCAGCAGGTCACTGCGCCCGACCAGGTCCTGCGCGCGCTCGTAGCCGAGGTCGGCGACGATCTGCCTGACTTCCTCTCCCATCCCGGCGAAGAAGCCCGCACAGCGCTCGGCCGCCTGCTCGAACTCCTGCGGAGTGAACTTTTTGAGCCCCTTCTCCTGTGCTTCCTCGCTGGTCTCGATCTGCGTCGCGATGCCGACGTGGCACGTGTCGAGCTGGCATCCACGGCAGATGGTGCAGCCGATCGAGACCATCGCCAGCGTGCCGAACGCCACACGGTTGGCGCCGAGGCAATGGAGCTTCACGATGTCCCAGCCGTGCCGGTAGCCGCCGTCCGCCCAGACCTCGACGCGGTTGCGGATGCCGGCCTCGAGCAGAGCAAGGTGCACCGCCCGCGTGCCGATGTCGGACGGAAGGCCGACGTGGCGAAGCGCGTGCTGGCGCGCTGCACCCGTGCCGCCCTCGAAGCCCGACAGCGTGATGATGTCGGCGCCCGCCTTGGCGATCCCGACACCGATCGTTCCGATGTTGGGAACCACGGGCACCTTCACCGACACACGCACGTCCGGGTTCGCGGTCTTGAGCTCGTCGATCAGCTCGGCCAGGTCCTCGATCGAGTAGAGGTCGTGGTTGTTCGAGGGTGAGATGAGGTCAGTTCCGGGCGTTGCGTTACGAGCCGCCGCCACCTTCTCCGACACCTTCTTGGCCGGCAGGTGGCCACCCTCCCCCGGCTTTGCGCCCTGGCCGATCTTGATCTCGACCAGGTACGACGAGTTGAGCATCTCGGAGGTGACGCCGAAGCGACCGGACGCGACCTGCTGGCCGCGCCAGAGCGGGTACTTTCCGTACATGTCGCGGATCTCGCCGCCCTCGCCGTTGACGCAGATGACGTTGATCCGCTTGGCGGCCTCCGGATATGCGCGGAACGCCGTCTCTCCCTGCGACCCGAACGACATCGAAGAGATCACGATCGGGTAGTCGTGCTGGCCCACGCCGGGGTCGACCCGCGAGGGATCGATGGGCTCGCGATCGGACTTCAGATCCATGATGTGGCGCATCGAGATCGGCTGCTCGACCTCGAGCTCCCGCACCTTGGCGGAGTATTCGTCGAACGTCATCGTTCCGTTCGCGGCCGCGATCGCCGCCTTGTAGACCTTGGGGTAGAAGCGGAAGGTCTTCGCCGGCTTGCCCTCCTCCCCGCCGGCCAGGATGTGCTGGCGTCGCGCCGACGCGGCGTCGAGCTCGGCGAAGCCCGTGCCGGCCTCGTCGGAGCCGTAATAGCCAGGCGTCTCGAAGATCTCCGTCAGCTCCGGCTTGAGCCCGATCGCCGAGAACAGGCGGGCGTAGCCGCGTACCTCGTGAATGCCCAGGGTCGAGATCACCTTCTCCATGCCCTTGCGCAACGCCGCGCACAGATTCGAGATGTCGGTGCGGTAGTCGTCGACGCAGATGACCTCGATCATCACGTAGGGGCAGATGCCATCGGCGCCCAGGCCGAGCGCCATGCAGACGTCGTGCACGTTGCGGATGGCGCCGGAGCGCAGCACCAGCGACGTGCGCCGTCGCAGGTTCTCGCCACCCTGACCGACGCGGTACTGGCGCAGCGCGCCGTCGATCGCCGCCAGGGCGAGATGAGGATCGATGTAGGGCCGCTCGCCCTCGTACGCCGTGCGGTCGGAAAGCACCAGCAGCTCGGCTCCGTCGAGCACCTTCTTGGTCGCCTCGTGCCGCAGGCGGTCGAGCGCGCCCTGGGTCGTCTCGGCATCGAGCAGCGAGATGTCGATCACACCCGCCCTGCCCTTGAAGGCCTCCCAGAGATCCTCCAGCAGGTATGTCTTGTGCTCGCGAGCGACCTCGCGGTAGTCGCGGTCCGAGATCGGGGCGACACCGTGGTGGCCGCCCACGATGATCGGGAACGACGTCTCGATCGTGCGCGGCTCGGCGCCCGGGTTGTCGACCGAAGGGCGTGCCCCGAAAACGGCGCGGCAGGAGAAGTGCTCGATCTCCCGTTCCCTGTCGATGGCGGGGTTGGTGACGACGGCCACCGTCTCCTTGAAGTAGTCGGCGAGGTTCTGCCGCTCGCCCGACAGCGCGGCAAGTGGACCGTCGTAACCGAGCGAGCCGATCGGCTCGGCGCCGGTGGAAGCCATCTGCGTCACGAGCTTGCTGTCCTCGCGCTGCCATCCGAAGCCGCCGAGGACGTTCTCCTCGACCTTGACCGGCTCCCATGGTCCCGCCTCCTGATAGCCGGGAATCTCGGGGCCCTCGAGCGGGCCGCCGGTCGGCAGAGCCGCCTCGAAGCCGCCGGCCGAGCCGGCGCCGCTGCGCTCGAGCCAGCGCTTGTAGACGAGCTGCTGCATCGCCTGGTGATCGTGGAGACGTGAGTCCTTGCCGCGCCTGATCCTGACCATCACCTTCTCGCCCGGCGAGAGTGGCTTCGGCTCGCCGGTCATGTCGGCCAGGGACACGACGCCGGGCTCGGAGCTGAAGACCCAGTTGTCGTGTGCCTCTATCTGCCACAGCGGGCGCAGACCGAGCGCGTCAACGGAGAAGACCATCTCGTCGCCGTGGCGGGCGATCAGCGCAATCGGACCCTGTGCGAACGGCCCCATGGCCTGGCGCAGGTACATGTAGAAGCCGCGCAGGTGCTCCGGAAACTGCTTGATCTCGTTCACGATCGGAGGCACGGCGAGCTCCATCGCCTCGGGCAGCGAAAGGCCACGCCGGCCGATTAGGGTTTCGATTAGGCGGTTGAGGTCCTGTGAGTCCGATGAGTCGTCGCGGATAGGCGCGTCGAGCATGCGCGACTCCGCGCGCAGGCGCGCGATGGTGTTGATCTCGCCGTTGTGGCCGAGGACCGAGAACGGCTGCACCCTCATGAACGACGGCCAGGTGTTCGTGGAGTAGCGGTTGTGGCCCAACAGGGCCACGCTCTCGGCGCGCGGGTCGCGCAGGTCATCGAAGTAGAGCCGGAGCACCTTTGGAGCACCCATGACCTTGTAGACACAGCTGTCCGCCGAGAAGGACGCCACCTGCAGGGGAAGATTCTGCTCGAGCTCGATCGCGAGGTCGAACAGCGCCCGGTCGCGCGTGGCTGCATCGGGAATGAGGCCGGCGATCTGCCAGAAGTGCGGCTCCTCCTCACGGGCAGTCGGGCCCAGCGCGGCACTGTCCACCTTGTCCTCGCGCTCCGCGAGCACACGGAAGCCACCGCGGTTGAGGATCTGATGAGCGCGGTGCTTGGTGGGCTCGAAGTTCTCCTTGCGCGAGACGAACACGTGAGCGACGGCGAAGGTCTCGTCGAGCGTCAGGTTGGGAGCATGGCCACCCTGGCGAACCTGCTCGGACCAGATCGTGCGCGGGATGTCGATCATCACGCCGCAGCCGTCACCCTCGCCGTCGACGTTGCCGGCGCGGTGCAGCATCTTCTGGAGCGCAGCGAAGCCGTCCTGGATCAGCTGGTGGCTTGGCTTGCCGTCCTTGCGAACGGCCGCGTAGAGCGCGCACGCGTCCTGGTCCTCGACCGTGGTCGGCCTGCGCAGCGGGCGGTAGGCCTGAGTCGAGGAGTAGCGCTTAGGGATGTCGCCCGACCTGGCGCCGCTGTCGGCGGCTTCTTCTTGCTGAGGGCTGGCCGACGACCTCGAACGGCTTGGGTCGAGCTTCGGAACGTGGGTGCTCATTTATCCTCCCGGGTTCCGCGCCTTTCTTCGAGCGGGCGCGCGACGGGTGCTTGGCGACGGCGAATTATAGTCCGGACGGGCGGCGTTGACCCGTCGGATGACGAAAGGTCGCTTTTTAGGGAATTTTTCGTCTACGTGCCCACATCCCGTGCCCCAGCCAGTAGGTTGCCTGGGCATCATCGAAGAGTTCAGATGCCGACCATCCTGCCCTCCAGCGCCCACACGATCGCGATCCTCTCCCAGAAGGGAGGGACCGGCAAGACGACGCTCACTCGCACCCTCACGGACGTGCTGCGCCGCGCCGGAATGGACGTGCTCCCGGTCGACCTGGATCCACAGGGCAACCTGTCCGACTACTTCGACGTCGAGCCGGACGCCTCGCCCACGATCGGCGAGGTGCTGACCGGGCAGGCGAGGGCCGAGGACTCCATCCACAACGGGCTGATCCCAGCCAACCTGGGGCTGGCCGAGGCGGAGCTCGTGCTGAGCGGCAAGATGGGCCGCGAGCTGACGCTGAAGCGAGCTCTGCGCGAGGCGCGGCGCCATCACGACTTCATCCTGATCGACTGCCCGCCGGCGCTCGGCCTGCTGACGGTGAACGCGCTCGTGGCGGCATCGCATGCGCTCGTCAGCGCCGAGGGCGAGTACTTCTCCCTCCAGGGTGTCGAGCAGGTGCTCGAGGTGATGGAGCTGGCGCGCGACAACCTCAACGACGGGCTGGAGTGGCTAGGGGTCGCGCTCAACATCACCGACCTGCGCACCGTGCATGCCCGTGAGGCGCTCGGCAGCCTGCGCGAGAGCTTCGGCGAGAAGGTATTCGACTCCGTGATCCGCAAGTCGATCCGTTACCCGGAGTCGGCCGAGCGCGGCGTCTCGATACTGGACTACCGCCCCGAGTTGGGCCGCGACTACGTCGCGCTCACCGACGAGTTGCTGGAGCGGCTCGGTGAGCACGAGGCTCGCGCTCGCCTGGCGCCGCTGCGCGCTCAGCTCGCCGCATCGGAGCCCGCCCCTCCCCGCCCCCGGTCCGAGCCGGCGCTGGCGAGATCGGCTCCCAGCGGCCCTTCCGGAACGTTCGCCAGGTAACGGCGAGGCGCCGGGGCCGCCCCGGACCTTAGGTGTCCGGCGAAGCCGGCTGAGGAGGTCGGTACAGGGTCGACCGAGGACGCCGCGTGGCGGTTCCGGAGGCCGCCGTCGCTAGAGCGCCATCGCTAGAGCGCCGTCACGTCGGCGCCGTGCGCGACGAAATGAAGCCGGCGCACGTCGGCCCAGCCGTCGACCTGCTCGCGCAGCCGGTCGACCAGCCCTCCGGTGTCCTCCCACCAGACCCAGAAAAGCACCGTCGGTCCCGCGCCGGAAATGGTGGCGCCGAGTGCGCCGAGCTCACGAGCGCGTCCGACCAGCTCCATCGAGCGCGGGTACAGGTGCGCGCGCCGAGGCTGGTGGACGCGGTCCTCCAGCCCGCGTGCGATCAGACCGAGGTCACCTCGCGCGAGCCCCAGGGAGAGCAGCGAGGCGCGTGCGATGTTGAAGGTCGCGTCGGCGAGCGGTATCTCGGTCGGCAGCGCCTCCCGCGCGGCGGCGGTCGATACCGGCTCGGGCGGCACAACCGCGACCGCCTCCAGACCCGACGGCGGCTCGATTACGCTCACGTAACCATCCGCGCAGACGACAAAGCCTCCATATAGAGAGGCGGCCACGTTGTCGGGGTGGCCCTCGACGGCGGCTGCTCGCTCGAGGATCTGCTGGCGCCCGAGCGCCAGCTCGAACATGTGGTCCGCCGCCAGCAGCGCCGCCACGATTGCAGCGCCGCTCGACCCCAGTCCCGCCGTGAGCGGGATCTCGGATCTGATCCTGAAGCTCAGCCCTTCGGGGTCGCGCAGCTCCGAGAACGCCCTCACGCAGAGGTTGCGCTCGTCGGTCGGGATGCGGGGGTCGTCCGTCTCGACGGAGAAGGTCCCGGTCTCCTCGACCTCCAGCTCCATGTGGAGCGAGACGGCGGCGGCGAGAGTGTCGAAGCCGGGGCCGAGGTTCGCCGACGAGGCGGGGACGCGAACTTTGCGCCTGCGTCCCATCAGTTCGTCGCGGCGGTCATCCCAGCACGGCGCGCTCGACCTCTGCGAGGTCGGGGTCGCACGCGAACACGCCGGGCGCGTGGTCGATGGCGGTGTCGGGGTCCTTGAGGCCGTGACCGGTCAGCACGCAGACAAGGCGCTCGGCGCGCACGCCGTACTTGAGCACTCCTGCCACTGCCGCTGCCGAAGCCGGCTCGCAGAAGACACCCTCCGAGGAGGCGAGCCAGCGCTGGGCCTCTAGGATCTCGTCGTCGCTGACGGATGCGATGCGGCCCTGTGACTGGTCGAGCGCAGCGACCGCCTCCTGCCAGCGCGCCGGGTTGCCGATCCGGATCGCCGAGGCCACGGTCTCGGGCTGATCGACCACATGACCGAGCACGATCGGCGCGGCACCCTCGGCCTGGAAGCCGTACAGCACCGGACGGCCCTGCCCGTATTCGCAGAAGCCCTTCCACCATGCCGTCACGTTCCCCGCGTTGCCGACCGGGATCGCCAGCGCCGCCGGCGCGGCTCCAAGCTCGTCGCAGACCTCGAACGCTGCCGTCTTCTGGCCCTCGATCCGGTAGGGATTGATCGAGTTCACCAGCTCGACGCGATGCCGCTCGACGATCTGCTTCACCAGCTCCAGCGCCTGGTCGAAGTTGCCGCGCAGCGAGATCACGCGCGCACCGTGCATCAAGGCCTGGGCGAGCTTTCCGCGCGCGATCTTTCCCTCCGGCACGATCACCGCCCCGCGCATGCCGGCCCGCGCGGCGTAGGCCGCCGCGCTCGCGGCCGTGTTGCCGGTCGATGCGCAGATGACCGCCTCCGCGCCCTCGGCCTTGGCCTGCGACACGGCGAGCGTCATGCCGCGGTCCTTGAAGCTCCCGGTCGGGTTCATGCCCTCGAACTTGAGGTAGGTCTCGCTCTCGAGGCGCTCCGACAGTCGCGGCGCGGGTATCAGCGGAGTCGTGCCCTCCATCAGTGAGACGATCGGCGCATCCGCGGCGAGCGGCAGATACTCGCGATAGCGCTCGATCAGGGGCCGGCGTGCCTCGCCGGCCGCCCCGCCCAGCCGAGGACCGGCGGAGCGTGTCACGCGACGAACTCCTCCTCGATCACACGGATCGCCCGCGGCGGAGCGCGCAACAGCTCCAGCTTCGAGATCTGGTCGACGGCGCTCATGAAGCTGCCCTCGATCACCGGGTGCACGACCATGACGAGCCTTGCGTTCTCGCCCAGGCCCTTCTGCACGACGCTCTTCACGCTGACCCCGTTGTCCCCGAGCAACTTCGCGACCTCCGCCAGCACTCCCGGCCGGTCCGCCACCTCCAGGTGCAGGTAGAAGGCCGACTCCACCTCCTCCCCGGGAACGATCCGGAGCTGCTCGATCGGCTCCAGCTCCATGCCGCTCGAGCTCATCACGGACACGACGTCGCCGAGCACGGCTGACGCGGTCACGAGCCCGCCCGCGCCCGGCCCCGACAGCGTTATCTCGGTGATCGCCGGCGACTCGAGCGTGACTGCGTTGAAAGGGCCGGAGACGGAGGCGAGCGGATGCCCTCGATACAGAAAGCAGGGAAACACGCGCACGCTGATGCCGCCGCCGCGCCGCTCCGCAACGCCGAGCAGCTTCAGCACCAGACCGAACTCGCGCGCGTAGTCGATGTCGTCGGGCGTGATCTCCTTCACGCCTTCAAAGGGCACCTGGTCGAGGCTCACCGACGTGTGGAAGGCGAGGCGCGACAGGATCGCCATCTTCGCCGCAGCGTCCTTGCCGGTGACGTCCTCGGTCGGGTCCGCCTCGGCGTAGCCGAGCTCCTGAGCTCGCGCGAGCGCCTCGCCGTAGGCCGCGCCGGTTCGCGCCATCTCGCTCAGTATGTAGTTCGTGGTGCCGTTGACGATGCCGTGCACCTTCTCGATGTGCGCGCCGGCGAACGACTCCCGCATGACGCGGATCACGGGCACGACGCCGGCCACCGCGGCCTCGTAACGCAGCTGCGTGCCGGCCTTACGAGCGGTCGCGAACAGCTCGTCGCCGTGCTGGCTCAAGAGCTGCTTGTTGGCCGTCACGACCGGCTTGCCGGCGGCGAGCGCTCGCTTCACGTAGTCGCGCGCGGGATCGATGCCGCCGATCAGCTCGACGATCGCATCGGCCGACTCGAGGATCTCGTCGAACGACCCGCTCGAGCGGGTCAGCACCCCGCCGAGCTTAGGACGCCGTCCGCTGGTCGCGGCGATCGCGTCGGCGCGCTCGGCAAGCAGGCGGTCGAACGCGGAGCCGACGGTGCCATGGCCGAGCAGGCCGACCTCGAACGACTCAGACATCCCGAGCCGCGAGGTCCTCGTAGGTCTCGCGACGAACGACCGGGCGCGCCTCTCCGTCCTTGCAGAAGATCACCGGCGGCCGCGGAACGCCGTTGTAGTTGTTCGCCATCGCGTAGCCGTAGGCCCCCGTGGCCGGGGTCACGAGCACGTCGCCCGTCTGAGGCTGGGGCAGCGCCACGTCCTTGATCAGGAGGTCGCCCGACTCGCAGTGCATGCCGGCCACCGTACATACGTGAGTCGACGGCGCCTCCGGCCGGTCTGCGATCGCCGCCTCGTAGCGGGCGCCGTACAGCATCGGGCGCAGATTGTCCGACATGCCGCCGTCAACCGCCACGTAGGTGCGCACGCCCGGGATCTCCTTGATCGTGCCGACGCGATAGGCGGTGACGCCGGCGTTGCCGACCAGTGAGCGGCCGGGCTCGATCAGTATCCGCGGCACGGGGTCGAACGCGCGCTGCACCTCCCGCACCACGACGTCGACGTGGTCCTCGATCGAGGCGGGCTCGTCCTCGGCGGTGTAGGCGATGCCCAGGCCGCCGCCCAGGTTGAGCATTCGGCACTCGAAGTCGATGAAGTCGGCGAGCAGCTGGATCGTCTTGACGTACGGCTCCAGCTCGAAGATCTGCGAGCCGATGTGCGCGTGAATGCCGAACAGGCGCAGATGCCTGCTGGCCTGCACGCGACGGACCGCTTCCTCGGCCAGGCCGTCCGCCAAGCCGAAGCCGAACTTGGAGTCGAGCTGGCCGGTCTGGATGTAGCTGTGCGTGGACGGCTTGATCCCGGGGGTGACACGGATGAGGACGTCCTGCGGGCGGTCGAGCAGGCGGTCTGCCAGCTCGATCTCCCCGAGCGAGTCGAGCACGAGGTGCCCGATTCCGGAGTCGAAGGCAAGACGCAGCTCGCGCTCGGTCTTGTTGTTTCCGTGCATGAAGATGCGCTTCGGGTCGAAGCCGGCCTTCAGCGCCAGGTGCAGCTCACCGCCCGACGCAACGTCGATCGACAGCCCCTCCTCGAGCATGAGGCGGTTCGCCGCCCTGATCGGCAGTGCCTTGGACCCGTAGATGACCTCGAAGTCGTCGCTACGGGAGGCGAACGCCTCCATGTAGGCGCGAGCGCGGGCGCGCAGGTCGTCCTCGGCGTAGATGTACGCCGGCGTGCCGAAGCGCTCTGCCAGCTCGACGACGTCGCAGCCTCCGACCTCGAGCCGGCCGCGCTCGTTGACGCGCGTGCCGAGTGGATAGACGTGGCTGAGGGCGGTGGCGGCCATAATGCCCGCACATTATGGACGACGCCCTGCGACCCGAGTCAGGCCGCCTCGACGGCATCGCGTACAACGTCTTCCTCCCGTTCTCCGACGATCCGGCCCCGGGGGTGGTGATCCTCCACGGCGCGGGCTCGAACAAGGAGAACCACGCCGACTACGCGCGTGCGGCCGTGGGCCAGGGCTTTGCCGCTCTCACCTTCGACAATCGCGGGCACGGAGACAGCGAAGGCGATATGGGCACAGGGGTGATCGCCGACATCCAGCGTGTGGTCGCTCTCTTTGCGCAGCGTCCGGAGGTCGACGAGCGACGCGTCGCGCTGCGCGGCTCGAGCATGGGAGGACTGCTCGCGATTCACACGGGCGCTGTCAGCCGCCACGTCACCGCGGTCGTTGCGATCTGCCCGGCCGGGGAGCAGATGGTGCTGCCCGACATGCGCCGGCTGGCCGCCGGTGAGCCGCCGCGGCCGGACAGCGCGCTGGCGTCGATGCGCCTCGATGCCCCGGCGATGGTGGCCTGGCTGGAGGAGAACGACGTGCGCGACGCGGTGACGCTGATGGGCGCGAAGCCGCTGCTACTCGTGCACGCCCGCGGCGACGAGGTGGTTCCCCACACGTTCTCGGAGCAGCTCTACGAGCTCGCCGAGCAGCCGAAGCGCCTGCTGCTGATGGAGGGTGGCCACCACAGGTCGGTGCAGCACGACGCGGAGATCCAGGCGGAGACGCTGCTGTGGCTGGAGCGCGCGATGCAACCCGGCAGCTAGCGGGTCACCGCGTAGAGCCGCCACTCGCCGGGAACCCCCTTGAGCGGCTGCAGGCCACGGTCCTCGAACTCCAGCCCCGAACCGGCGACCAGATCGCGAACAGTGTTGGAGACGAGCACCTCTCCCGGCCCCGCCCTGGCGGCAACGCGTGCCCCGATGTGCACCGCGATGCCGCCGACGTCGCCGTTCATCACCTCGCACTCCCCGGTGTGCAACCCGGCACGGATCTCGATGCCGATCTTCGTGATCTCGTCGCTTATCGCGCGCGCACAGCGGATGCCCCGGGCCGGACCGTCGAAGGTGGCCAGGAAGCCGTCGCCGATCGTCTTCACCTCGTGACCGCGAAACCGCTCCAGCTGCCGGCGGATGACGGTCTCGTGGCGCTCCAGCAGCTCGCGCCAGCGCCGGTCACCGAGCTCGGCCGCGCGCTCGGTCGAGCCGCAGATGTCGGTGAACATGACGGTAGCCAGCACGCGATCCGGCTCGTGAGCGTGGCGCGCTCCGGTTAGGAACTCCTCAACCTCGTCGAGAATCGCGTCCTGGTCGGCGATCCACCAGAGGTGGTCCTGGCCCGGCAGCTCGACGTACTTCGCGCCCGGAACATGCTCGGCGAGGTAGCGTCCCGAGCGAACGTCGACCATCATGTCACCGCTGCGGTGGACGACCAGTGTCGGCACCCGGATCGCCGGCAACACGCTGCGGATGTCCATCTCGAAGGTCATCTGAAGCCACGCGACCGCGGCGGCCGGGCTCGCTGCCATCGGCAGCGAGCGGTTCCACCAGTCCTGCATCGCCGCATCGTCGCTGACGCTGGGCGCCCACAGCGACAGCAGCCCGGCGTTGTCTCCCCACGTCTCCCGCAATGTGTCGAGGAAGTCGGTCGCTCCCTCGCGGTTGGGCGCCCAGGGATGGTCGTCGGCGAACAGCGTTCGCGCCCAGCCACCGTAGATCACGAGCGCCGCCGTGCGCTCCGGATATGTCGCGGCGAACAGCGCGCACATCGTGCCGCCCTCGGACAACCCCACCAGCGCCGGCCGCTCCGACCCTGCCGCATCCATCACGGCGCCGACGTCGTCCATGCGCTCTTCGAGCGATGGCAGGTTCGACTCCGGAACGCGGTCGGAGAGGCCGGTGCCGCGCTTGTCGAACACGATCACGCGGGCGAACGCCGCCAGCCGGTCGAGGAAGCGCTGGTAGCCCGGGCGCTCGCCGAATGCCTCCATAGACAGCACCCAACCGGGGACCAGCAGCACGTCGATCTCCCCCTCGCCGAACACCTGGTAGGCGATGTTCACATCGCCGTTGCGTGCGTATCTCGTTCTCGGCACGGGCCTCTTCGTCGCAGCTTACTGCTGCGCTCGCGCCTGGCGGACCTCGACCGCTAGGCCCTACGAGGCGGGAGCGGCCAACGGTCCGCGGCGCGCGGCCAGCGCGAGCCATGCCGCACCGATCGCCATCAGCGCCAGGCTCTCGAGCTGCGGCGCCGTCAGACCCGCCAGCACCTCGTCGTTGCGTCGCACGAACTCGACCAGGAAGCGCTCGAGCCCCGACAGCACGAGGTAGGTCGCGAACAGCAGCCCGGGCCGAAGGCGATCGCGCCAGCTCCAGAGCAGCCATGCCACAAGCCCCATCGCGAGGGTCTCGTAGACAGGAGTCGGATGCACCTCGTCGTTGGTCGGAACCGTGCCGTCGGGATACGACATCGCCCAGGGCAGGCCCGACGAGCCGCCGTAGTCGCCGTCGCCCGAGAGCTGACAGCCGATGCGGCCGATGGCATAGCCGAGCGCCAGGGCCGGCGCGGCGACGTCGAGCAGCACCAGGTTGAGGAAACGCCGGTAATACGCCCAGGCGAAGACCGCCAACGCTCCGCCGAGCGCGCCTCCGTACCAGACCAGGCCCTCGCCGGAGAAAACGCTGCCGAAGAAGTCGTCGCTGACGGCGTCCCAGTGCTGGGCCATGTAGTAGACGCGGGCCCCGATGAAGCCCCCCACCAGGGCGGCGAACGCCATCTCGTAGGCCCAGTCGACGGGCTTGCCCAGCTCCCTGAAGCGCTTGCCGATCACCGCGCCCGCCGCCACGAAGGCGAGCGAGAACATGATCCCGAAGGTCTGAAGCGTCAGCGGGCCGACGTGGATCTCGGGCTGCATGCGCGGCCGAGCTTATGCGAGCCGCGACTGGCCTGCGCCGGGGCCCTCGTGCCCCTCCTTGTAATCCAGGCCCGCGGCCTAGAGGTAGCCCATCGGGTCCACAGGGGTCCCGTTGATGCGCACCTCGAAGTGGAGGTGGTCTCCGAAGCAGTGTCCCGTGCAACCGACCGACCCGATCACCTGGCCCTGCTTGACGCTGGCGCCGACCCCGACTCCGATCGACGATTGATGCGCGTAGCAGGTTGCGATCCCGCCCCCGTGCTGGATGCATGTGTACTGGCCGTAGCCGCCCATCCAGCCGGCCATCGCGACGCTGCCGCTGCCGGCCGCCCGGATCGCCGTCCCGGCCGGGGCCGCGATGTCGACTCCGGCGTGCAGGCGCCCCCAGCGCATGCCGAAGCCGGACACGACCGGTCCGTTGACCGGCCAGATGAAGCCGCCGCTGCCCTGGCGCACGGGACCCGCCGGCATCGGCCCGCCACCGCCCAGCTGATGGGTTACCTGGGCGGAGGCGGCCTCGAGCGCGCGGATGTGACCCTCGAGCTCGCGGCGACTCTCGCGCGTGTTGACGAGCATCCCATGCTTGCTCTGTCGAGCCGAGGCCAGATCGCCCTGGCGGCTCTCGATCCCGGAGCGCGTGTCGGCCAGCGCCTGCTGCTGCGCCTCGATCTCGTTGACCGCCGACTGCGCCTGCTGCTTCAGGTCCAGCAGCAACGCCCGCTTGCGTTCGGATTCGCGCTTCAGCTGGCGCACGCGATCCACGATCACCGAGTCCTGCTCGCCGATGCGGCTCATGTAATCGGCGCGCACGAGCATGTCGCGAAAGCCGTCCGCCTCCAGCACAACGCTGACGAAGTCCGGCTGGTCTGCCTTGTAGATGGCGACCAGCCGCGTTGCCAGCACGCCCTGAGCGCGATGAAGCTTTTTCCGCAACCGCACATAGCGCTCGTGCTCGACGAGGTAGCGAGCACGCACGCGCTCGAGCTGTGCGCGCCGTGCGACCAGCGTGTTGGCCACCTTGCTCTCGCGCCGGCGCAGTGATCCGATCTCGTGCTGAAGCGAGCGGATGCGACCCGAGAGAGCGGCGATGTCCGTGGTGAGCACCTGCGCCCGGCCACGCACGTGGTCGAGCTTGCTGCGAGCGTTGCCGAGCTTGTCCTGGATCGAGGCATACGTCTGCCCGTGCGAGCTGCTCGCGACGGTGGCCAGCATGGCGACCGCCAGCAGAAGCGCCGAGCAGGCAACGGGCCGGCGCCCGCGCCGTTGCGGGCCGGCGACCATGGCTGGGTCGGAATCACTCCGACCTGGAGAGCTCTGAGGCGACATATTCTCTTTCCGGCGCTTACGGGGTTAGCTGTCGGGCTCGCGCTGAAAGAGTCGCGCTACGCCTCCGGCCCCTGCCTTCGGCGATTCGCCCCATGGCCGCCGTCTTCCCGACGGCCGTAAACCCTGGCGGCTTGGGTCCCCCGCTTTCGCGCGTGCCGGGCCTTGGCCCGCACGCACAGAAACTCAGCGTGCTGTTCCTGCAACCCCCAAACGTGTCGATCGAGGCGGCCTCGCCGCTCGCGGTTCCGGGAAGGAATCCAACCAAGCCCGGCGAAATACCCCTGTTTGCTCGTAAAAAGCGGCCAAACCCTATCAGGGAGCGACTGATCGGGCGAGCTCGCCTGCAACAACACGAAAAGTTGCAGCGAGCAGCGGCATAGACTGCCGCCGGTGGACCCCGGCCTCAGCGGCAAGGCGTGCGTCGTCACCGGAGCAAGCAGGGGCATCGGTCGCGAGACCGCGCGCCTGCTCTGCTCCGAGGGAGCCCAGGTGCTGCTCGTGGGCCGATCGGAAGGCCCGCTGGCCGAGTCCGCGGCGGCCTGCGGCCAGGCCGGAGCGCAGCGGCACGGCCGGGCCGCCTCTCTCGTCTGCGATGTGACACAACCGGATGCCGCCGAGCGCATCCTTGCCGAGGCCGTCGACCGCTTCGGCCACGTCGACGTTCTGGTCAACAACGCCGGTGGAGCGAAGTGGCGTGATCTCGACGACGTCCCGGACATGGACTGGTACGCCGCCTGGGAGGTGAACGTGATGGCTCCGCACCGGCTGATGCGCGCGATCGTCCCCGGCATGCGCGAGCGCGGCTGGGGCCGCGTCGTGAACGTCTCCAGCACCGCCGGCAAGCGCCCGTCGCGCAACATGCCCGAGTACTCGGTCGCGAAGGCGGCGCAGCTTTCGCTGTCCCGCCTTTACGCGGACCGTTGTGCGCCCGACGGAGTGCTCGTGAACGCGATCTGCCCCGGCCCCACGAAGTCGGAGCTCTGGACGGAGGAGGGCGGGCTCGCCGACCAGTCGGCGAAGCTGTCCGTCCTTGCCGACGCGCAGGAGGCGATCGAGAAAGCCGGCGAGGGCAGGCCGATCGGCCGCATGGCGGAGGTGGAGGAGATCGCACCCGCGATCGTCTTCCTCTGCTCCGAGCAGGCGTCCTACGTGGCCGGCGCCGCCTGGAGCGTCGACGGCGGAACCGTTCAGGTGATCATCTAGTGCCCCATCCAGCAATCCACACCCGCTTTGGATCGCTGCAAACATTCGCCTGCCAGCGTCCTCAGTCGCCCCTGTGCCACCAGCACAGGGGCTCCCTGCGTCCTCGGCAGGCTCGGTTTTCGCGGCCAAAAGCGGGCCTGGATTACAAGACGGGGCACTAGTGGCCCTTCTCAAAACGTTTCACCGCAAACGGTGGTCTCCGGAACCGCCATGCGGCGTCCTCGGTGCCTGACGGCCCCCGAGCCGCGCCGTTTGCTGGCGAACGTTCCGAGAAGCGCCACTAGCCGGAGTCCGGGGCGCCGCCCAGCCGCTCCAGCTCGATCAAATCAGAAGCGCTCGCCCCCTCGACGACCTGAAGCGTCGTGTGGCGGATCTGGAAACGCTCGTCGAGCATCCGCTCGAGCCGCTCGCGCGCATCGTCACGCTCGCAGCCCGGGCGCACGACCACGTGTGCGGAGAGCGCGGGAAAGCCGGAGGTGACCGCCCATACGTGCAGGTCGTGAACCTCGAGCACATCCGTCTCGGCCGCCATCGTCCGGCCGACCTCACTGACGTCGATACCCGCCGGCGCCGCCTCCATCAGCACCTGCAGCGGCTCCCTCAGCAGGCGCCACGAACTGGCCGCGATCAGCACCGCGATCAGGATGCCGATCAGCGCGTCGGCCCGGTCCCAGCCGGTCGTGAGCACGACGAGGCCGGCCGCGATCACTCCCAGCGAGCTGAGAGCATCGGCCGCGGAGTGCCGCAGCACGCCCTCGAGATTGACGTCACTTCGTTCGCCGGAGGCCAGGATCCAGGTCGCCGCGACATTGCCGGCAAGGCCGACGGCGCCCAGAGCGAGCACGGCCGCCCCCGCGACGTCGCTCGGATGCGACAGCCGCGCGATCGCGCCGGCGACGATCAGAAGCGAGATCACCAGCAGCCCGATGCCGTTCAGCAGCGCGCCGAGGATCTCGGTGCGCTGCAGCCCGAAGGTGCGCGCCGGCGTCGGGTCTGCGGCCGCGAGGCGAGTCGCCGCGATGCCGATCGCGATCGCGCCCACGTCCGAGAGCACGTGCCCGCCCTCGGCCAGCAGCGCGAGCGACCCGGTCACCAGCCCACCCGCGAGCGCCACCAGCACCATCGCGGCGTTGATCAGCAGCGCCACCCACATCTTGCTGCGGTTGCGGCTGCGGCGCAGCTCCAGCGAGTGGACGGTGTGATGGTGGTGATGGTCTACCAACACCATGAGGGTAGCCGCAGCCCCACGCGGAGCCCCGGACCGCTGAAGGCGGAAGCTGCGCGCAACGCGCCGCCATGTTCGCTACGGCTGCGCCGCCCGTATGTTCGCTACGGCTGCGCCTAGCCCGCGGCGACGGCCTTGGCCGGCTGCTCGGATGGAGCCTTACCGGTGTCCAGACCGTGGACCTTGCCGTTCTGGCTTGCGACCTGCTGCGCGAACTGAAGCCGCTCGGCGTACTCGCTCGCCTGCATGCGGGAGATGACGAGCCGCTGGATCTGGGCCGTGCCCTCGAAGATCTGGTAGATCTTCGCGTCCCTGAACCACTTCTCGAGCGGGCAGTCCATCGATTGCGCCTCGGGCCCGACCAGGTCCATCAGCGTGGTCGTCGCCCACATCGCGACGTCACCACCCTTCAGCTTCGACATCGAGCCCTGGCCGCCGGTCATCGGGACGCCGTTGCGGCCCATCCAGGCCGCTCGCCATACCAGCAGTCGCGCCGCCTCGATGTCGGTCGCAACGTCGGCGATCACCTGCTGGATGCGCTGCTGCTCGATCAGCGGGGTTCCGTTCTCGCTGCGACCCGCGAGGTACTCGAGCGTCCACTCGTAGGCGGCCTGCGCGATTCCGAGTGCCGAAGCGCCGACGGTCGGCCGCGTGATCTCGAAGGTGGCGAGGGCACCCGACGGGCCGGAGCGCTGACCCGAGCGCGCCCGTTCGAGCCTCTTCTGCAGCTTCTCCTCGCCGCCGAGCAGGGCGTCGCCCGGAACGCGGCAGTCCTCGAGGATGATCTCCGCGGTCTGAGAGGCCCGGATACCGAGCTTGGACTCCTTGTGGCCCAGCCGCAGCCCGGGATTGTCCTTGGTGACGAGGAAGGAGGCCTGGCCGCGGTGGCCCAGTGCCGGGTCCACCGTCGCCACGACGACGGTGACGTCGGCGATGCCGCCGTTCGAGATGAAGGTCTTGGTGCCGTTGATGATCCAGTCGTCGCCGTCGCGCTTGGCGGTCGTGCGCAGCGACTTGACGTCGGAGCCGGCCTGCGGCTCGGTGACGGCATAGGCCCCGAGCTTGGGCTGCTCCGCATTGCCGAAGACCTCGGGCACCCAGCGCGCGATCTGCTCCGGGGTGCCGGAAGAGGCGATGCCGGCTGCGCACAGCGAGGAGGCGGAGATGGCCAGCGCGATGCCGGCACAACCCCAGTGAAGCTCCTCGGCGTAGATGACGCCCTTGAGGCCCTCCGGGTCGTCCTGGAGTTGCTGCAGCCAGGTGAAGCCGGCCATGTCGTGCTCGTAAGCCTGGCGGATCACGTCCCACGGCACGCTCTCGTCGCGGTCGTGCTGGGGGGCAACGGGCCTGATCACGTCCCGCGCGAACTTGCGGCAGGACTCCTTCCACTCCATGGTCTGGTCACTCAGGCGAAAGTCCATCTACAACTCCCGGATCTTCGGCCGGCGGGTGCGGGCGGCACGCCGTCCGGCGGTTGACTGACCAGTCAACCAATAGCGATTGTACCCCTATCCCGGGGCGGAAAGCTGCCTCGTTTCTGCGCTCAGAGCGGGGTTGGGCAGCCTGAGGCTCGGTTATCGTCCTGCCTTCGGTGATCCGCGGAGCCCTCCCTTCCCTCGCCGTCCTCTGCGCCTGCCTGACCCTGGCCGCCTGTGGCGGCGGCCTCCAGAGCACCGATATCCAGCAGCGTGTGGAGGGCGACACCGGCCGTGAGACGCCGCTCGGGTTCCCGGTCCTGGCGACCAAGAACACCACCAGGGTGCCGGGCGAGGACGCCGTCCAGGATGCCGCCGCGGTCGCCACCGCGGTCTATCCCGGCTTTTCCGAGACCCAGCGGCCCCAGGCGGTGACGCTGGTCGATCGCGATCAGTGGCAGGCGGCGATCGCGGCGTCCGTGCTGATGGCCCCGCCGGTGAAGGCGCCGGTGCTGCTGACGGACGGCAAGGACGTGCCGGCCATCACCGCGGGGGCGATCGAGCGCGTTAAGCCGAGGGGCGCTCCGCTTGCCGCCCGCGCGCAGGCGTTTCGGATCGGGAATGCGGGCGCCCCCGCCGGCCTGCGCTCGCTTCCGGTTCGCGGCGGCGACCCATTCGAGCTGGCGGCGGCGATCGACAGCTTCAGCTTCCGCGTCACCGGCACGCGCTCGAGCAACGTGATCGTCACCAGCGGTTCGGATCCTCGTTACGCGATGCCGGCCGCGTCGTGGGCCGCCAAGTCGGGAGATTCTGTGCTGTTCACGGCACGCGACAGCCTGCCCACCCCCACTCGACGGGCGCTCGAGCGCCATGAGCGGCCCTCGATCTACGTTCTCGGCCCGCCCAGCGTCATCTCCCAGCGGGTTGTGCGCGAGCTCGGCCGTCTCGGGCCAACGCGGCGCATCGGCTCCGAGGGACCGGTGCCGAACGCGATCTCGTTCGCGCGCTATTCGAACCGCGGCTTCGGCTGGAGCCTGCGCGACCCGGGCCACGGCGTGGTGCTGGCGCGCAGCGACCGTCCGCTCGACGCCGCGGCGGCTGCGGCGCTCGCCTCCAGCGGCACGTACGGGCCCTTGCTGCTGACGGATTCCGCGAAAGTGCTGCCGCCGGCACTCGGCGCCTTCCTGCTCGACATCCAGCCCGGCTACCAGACCGACCCTGTGCGCGGTGTCTACAATCACGCCTGGCTGCTGGGAGACGAGTCCACCATCAGCGCGGAGGTGCAGGGCAAGATCGACGAGCTAAGCGAGATCGTGCGCGTAAGGGTCGGGCAGAGACAGTGAGTGGCGCCGAGAGCCCTGACCGGCTGCGGCCGGAGCACCGCGTGAGCGTGGAGGACATCCGCGAGCTCGTCGGGCCCGCAACGCCGCACTTCGCACTTCAGCTGCGTGACCGCGTGGCTCGATTGATCGAGGACCTGCCAGCCGCCGACCCCGCCCGCACCGAGGGTGAGCGCGCGATCGAACGGCTGGAGCGCCTGGCGGCCGAAGGCCAGAACTCCGGCATCGTGCAGCAGCACGAGGCTCCCCTTCCCAGCCTCGAACTCGAGCGGGACCGCTCCCGCCGCTGACACGGGGCGTGGCCGTGAGCGAACGCGCGGCAGACCGTGTGCTGACGCTGCTCCGTGCGCGCGAGCGCCGGGAGGCAAAACCGCACACCGGGTACCTCGATCTGCTCGGCGGCACGGACCTCGACTCGACAGGGCCCACGCAGTGCGCGATGCGCGCCGCGCCCGTGGCTCGCATCTACGAGCGCTGGTGGCGACCCGGACTGGCCCGCTTCGTGAAGGGGCCCCTTGGGCCCGGGATGGACGAGGAGTACCGGATCGCGCGGTCACTGCTGGCGCTCGCCCCGGGTGACGGCGTGCTCGACGTCGCCTGCGGGCCGGGCAACTTCTCTCGCACCTTCGCCCACGCCGTCGGCGACACGGGTCTCGTGGTCGGCGTAGACGCATCACGGCCGATGCTGGACCGAGCCACCGTGGACGGCCGTAACGCGGACGTCGACAACCTCGCCTTCGTTCGAGGGGACGCGGTCGAGCTTCCGTTCCGCGACAGTTCCTTCGACGCCGTCTGCTGCTTCGCCGCGCTGCATCTGTTCGCAGATCCGTTCCGTGCCCTCGACCGCATGCGCGCCGTGCTGACGCCCGGCGGGCGGATCGCGATCATGACGACCTGCCGCGGGCGGTTCTCGCCGTTGCGCGCGATCGAGTCGGCGGTAGGCGCGGGCAGTGGCATGCGGATGTTCGAGCGCGACGAGATCGTGGGCGCGCTGGAGCAGCGCGGTTTCGGCGACGTACAGCAGCGCGTCGCCGGCTTCACCCAGTTCGTCGGCGGCCGGCTGGCTTAGCGCGGCTCAGCCGGCGGCGGCTGCGAGCGGCTCCGCAGCGACCGCTGCCAATGAACCATCGACCGCGAGCTGCGCCACGCGCTCACGGTGCCAGCGCGCGTCGCCGAGGTAGACGGCCCCGCAACGGGCCCGCTTCAGCCAGAAGTGGAGATCGTGTTCCCACGTGAAACCGATGCCGCCGTGAACCTGTAGTGCTGACCCGGTGACCCGGCAGGCGGCGTCGGATGCATATGCCTTCGCCATCGAGGCGGCCAGCGATGCCGTCTCCTCGTCGCTGTCGGACGCCCAGGCCGCGTAGTACACGAGCGAGCGAGCGCCCTCGGTCTCCAGCAGCATCTGAGCACACTGATGCGACACAGCCTGGTAGGCGCCGATCGCGCGGCCGAACTGCTTTCGCTCCTTGGCGTAGGCGACAGCCATCTCCATCGCTCGCTGCGCCACCCCCGTCAACTCCGCGGCCAGCGCGATGTAGGCGCGGTCGCGGGCGGCGTCGAGCTGCCCTTCACCACCGAAACAGGCGTCCTCGTCCACCCGCACGCCTTCGAGCTTGACCGTGTACTGCTTGCGCGTGTCGTCGATGGTGCGGAGAGGCGTGACCGTCACCCCCTCAGCGTCGAGATCGACGATCAACCGCAGGCCTCCCGTGGCACCCACGATCAGGAAGTCGGCTGTCGCGGCGTCGAGCACGAAGACCTTCTCGGCGTTGAGGACGTAGCCACCGTTGGAACGCTCGGGCTGCATCCTGATGTCCTCGGGCGTCCAGCCGGCACCGGCGTCCCAGAGCGCAAGCGTGCCGCGCTTCTCGCCATTGGCCAGCGGTGCGAGATAGCGATCTCGCTGGCTGTCCGTGCCCGCCTGCTCCAGTGCGAGGCCGGCGAGCGTGTTCGAGAACAGGGGGCCCGGAACCAGGGCATAGCCGACCTGCTCCATCAGCACGGCGAGCTCGACCATGCCGAGCTGCTGGCCGCCGCTTGCCTCCGACACCATCAGGCCGGGCCAGTTGAGCTCCGACATCTCGCGCCAGAGGTCCTCGCTGAATGCGTCGTCCGAGGCCGCCAGCGCCCGGATCTTCTCTGAGTTGAGCCGCGCGGCGAGGAAGTCCCGCGCCGCCGCCTGAAGCATGCGCTGCTCGTCGGTGAGATCGAAGTTCATTCTCCAGCTCCCCTGGTCAACGAAGCTTGGGCAGGCCGAGTACGCGCTCCGCGACGATGTTCCTGAGGATCTCGGTCGTGCCCCCCTCGATCGAGTTCGCCCGCGAGCGCAGGAAGTAGTACTGCCAGTCCGTGTCGTCAAGGTCATAGGGCGAGTCGTGCTGCAACTGGGAGTACGGGCCCTCGATCTCCATCGCCAGCTCGGTCAGCGCCTGGTTCGCGTCCGACCACTGCCACTTGCCCAGCGAGCCCTCCGGGCCGGGGACGCCCGTCTTCATGATCTGCGTCAGGCCGCGGTAGCCGCTGAGCCGAAGGATCTCCGACTCGATCCAGAGCTGTGCGAGCCTCTGGCGGACGTTTGGGTTGTCGGCGGCGGGAGTGCCGTTCGGTGATGTGCTCTTGGCGAGCTCGATCAGCTTCCGGAGCTGGATCTTGAGATAGGCCTGAGACGCGAAGGCGATGCCGGAACGCTCGTTCATGAGCGTGGTTATCGCGACGGCCCAGCCGTTGCCGACTCCCCCGATGACGTTCTCGTCGGGGATGCGAGCCTCCTCCATGAAGATCTCGTTGAACTCCGCCTCGCCCGTGATCTGCACGAGCGGCTTGACCTCCACGCCCTCCTGCTCCATGTCCATGATGAAGTAGGTCAGGCCCTGGTGCTTGGGCGCGTCGGGATCGGTGCGCGCCACCAGCATGCACCACTTCGCGACGTGCGCGTAGGTGGTCCAGACCTTCTGTCCGGTGACGAGCCACTCGCCGTTGCTCTTCACGGCGCGGGCCTTCAGCGATGCGAGGTCCGAGCCGGCCTCCGGCTCGGAGAAACCCTGGCACCAGATCTCCTCGGCAGAGAGGATCTTCTCGAGCCAGCGCCCCTTGTGCTCGTCGGTGCCGTGAGTGATGACCACCGGGCCACCCATGGCGAGCCCCAGGATGTTCGCTGGTGCCGGCGCCTTGGCGCGCACCATCTCCTCCGAGAAGATCGCCTGCTGGATCAGCGTCGCGCCGGCGCCGCCGTACTCCTTCGGCCACGACAGCCCAGCCCATCCGCGCTCGTGCAGTGTGTTCTGCCAGCGGCGGCGGAACTCGAACGCCTCGGCGTCGTCGTCGGGCGGCTCACCGGGGTGGTTCTTTTCCAGCCACGAGCGCAGTTCGTCCCTGAACGTCTCCTCGCTCGGGCTGAGCGTGAGGTCCATCAGTGCCCCTTCCTGTAATCCAGGCCCGCGTCTGGCTGCGAAAACCGAGCCAGCCAAGGACGCAGGGAGCCCCTGTGCTGATGGCACAGGGGCGACTGAGGACGCTGGCAGGCGAAGGTTTGCAGCGAGCCAGAGTGGGTGTGGATTGCTGGATCGGGCACTAGACCCTCTGGATCAGCGTGCCGGTGCCGAGGCCGCCGCCACAGCACATCGTCACGAGGCCGGTCTCCTTGTCGGAGCGCTCGAGCTCGTGCAGCAGCGTCGTGATCAGGCGCGCGCCCGTGGACCCAAGCGGATGACCGAGCGCGATCGCGCCGCCGTTCACGTTGACGCGATCCATGTCCGGCTCCAGCTCGCGCCGCCAGGCCGCGACCACGGAGGCAAACGCCTCGTTGATCTCGATCAGGTCGATGTCGTCGATCTTCATCTTGTTGCGCTCGAGCAGCTTGCGCGTCGCGGGGATCGGGCCGGTCAGCATGATGATCGGGTCGACGCCCACGGTCGTCTGGTCGACGATGCGGGCGCGTGGCTCGAGGCCGAGCTGCTTGGCCTTGTCGCGAGTCATCAGCAGCACGGCGGCAGCGCCGTCGGAGATCTGGCTCGAGTTTCCCGCCGTCACCTTGCCGTCCTCCTTGAACGCCGGCTTGAGGCCCGAGAGAGCCTCGAGGCTGGTGTCGGGACGGATGCCCTGGTCGGTCACGACGGTCTCCTCGGAGCCATTCATGCGAACCGTCATCGGGATCGTCTCGCGCTCGAAGCGCCCTTCCTCGGTCGCCTTGTGGGCGAGCTGGTGAGAGCGAAGGCCGAGCTCGTCCAGCTCGGAGCGCGGTATCTCCCACTGGTCGGCGATCATCTCCGCCGAGATCCCCTGCGGGACGAGGTTGTAGCGCGCCATCAGCTCGTCCGAGAAGGGCGAGCCGACCTTGTCGGCGAAGTTGAACGTGACGCCCATCGGGATGTGGCCCATGTGCTCGACCCCACCGCCGATCACGACATCGTGGACTCCGGAGGCGACGAGCGCGGCACCGAAGTTGACCGCCTGCTGAGCCGATCCGCACTGCCGGTCTACGGTCGTCGCCGGCGTCTCGATCGGCAACCCGGCCTCGAGCCAGGCGTTGCGGCCGACGTTGAAGCTCTGCTCACCGATCTGCTGGACGCAGCCGGCGATCACGTCCTCGACCTCGGAGGCCGGGATGCCGGCGCGGTCGATCACCTCCCTGAAGGCGGTGCCGAGCAGCGCATTGGGGTGAGTGTTGCGGTAATAGCCCTTTTCGGGGTGACCGCGGCCGATTGGGGTACGGACAGCCTCGACGATCACTACCTCACGACCGCTGCCGTTCTGCATGGGTACGCCTCCGCTTCAGATAGCGCCGGCCGCGCTGAGAGCCTCTGCGGCCCGCTGTGCCAGGAAACACCTAGTGGCTATGCCAAACACCTCGTGCTGCGAGGGCCGGCCTTCGCGGTCGCCCCCCGAAACCGACCTTTATGTTATCCGATTGACTCGTGAGTCAACCAGCGCCGACACCGGACCCGCCCTCCGATACCGAGCCTGCCATCGAGCGGCTGGTGATCGCCGGTTCGGGCACGATCGCCTGCGGACTGGCGGTATGCGCGGCGACCCGGGGCCTGCATGTGACGTTGCTCGCCCGCTCCTCCGACTCGGCGGCACGCGCAGAGGCGAGCGTCTCGCTTCTGTGCGAGAAGGCCGAGGACGAGAACGCGCCCGGGCGCGTGACGGTCGGCGAAGACCACTCTGACATCCCGGCCGTGCCGATGGCCGTGGAGGCGGTCGTCGAGAGCGAGCCGGTGAAACAAGAGCTGCTGGCCGAGCTCGGCCGGCGCCTGCCGGCGGATGCGCTGATCGCCACCACGACCTCCTCGCTCAGCATCTCGCAGCTCGCGGGGTCCAGCGGTAGGCCGGAGCGGTTCTTCGGCCTGCACGTCTTCAACCCCGTCGACCGCATGCCGCTGGTGGAGCTCTGCTATCCCGACCAGGCGATTGACGACACTCGGCTTCGGGCCGCGGCGTTCTGCCGCGCGATCGGAAAGACGGCGGTCGAGGTGCCGGACGAGCCCGGCTTCGTCGTCAACCGGCTGCTCTTCCCCTATCTGTTCGACGCGGTTCGGCTGCTGGAGCGCACCGGTCTGGACGCGGAGGCGATAGACGCCTGCATAAAGCTGGGCGCATCGCATCCGATGGGACCGCTGGAGCTGCTCGACCTGATCGGCATCGACGTCGCCGAGGCGATCGGAGAGGCGTTGCACGCGGACACCGGCGATGCCGCCCACCTTCCGCCCGGCCGCATCAAGGGCCTGGTGCGACAGGGAAACCTGGGCCGGAAATCGGGCGCCGGCTTCTACAAGTACTGACGCGGCACCGTGCATGCGGGGGCGAGGCAGATCAAGCTGGGCAAGGACGAGGGTGAGCCCATGCTGGTTGCATGGGCGAGCCCGGGTCGCCGATCCAGCGCCGATATGCCTCGTCAGCCGTGCGTGCGGCTAGGTGGCTGAGCGGCGGGCTCGCTTGGCGGGCCGGCGTCCGGCTCTCGAGCCCTTGACCTTGATGCGGGCGGCCCGCGGCTCCTTCTTGCGCCCGGACATGTCCCAGATCACGTCCGCTTCGCTGATGCCCTGCACGGCGGCGCGGTCGGACACCTCCCGCCACGGAAGCTCGGCATCCGGCAGGTCTTCCCAGCGGGCGAGCTCCAGACCCTCCAGCGCTTCCTCCAGGTCCGGCCCTACCTCACTGCCCTGCGCACGGATAAGAGCCTTCAACACCTCAAGCTGGCTTTCGCTGAATCGCGCGCACCACATATGCGCAGGCCCCCTGAGAGTCGCGGTTTGGCGGACGCGGATCAAGCTAGAGATGGACACGGACGGAAGAACCGAACGAAATGGGCCCCCGGCGGCCCCGAGCCTCAGGCCGGTGCGGGCGCGACCTGACGGATGCGGACTGCCTCGACACGGTTCTCCCGCACCGACTCGACCCGAATCACGTAGCCGTCGACGCGGATCTCATCCCCGCGCTTCGGCAGCCGCCCCAGGCGGTCGAAGACGTAACCACCGATAGAGGTGTAGGCCGCGTCCTCTTCGATCGGAAGCTGAAGTCCGTTGTCACTGAGGTCGTCCAGCGATACGTGGCCACGCACGTACCAATCCCCGTTGACCAGGCGCCGGACCGGCATCAGGACCGGATCCGTCTCGTCGACGATCTCGCCCACGACCTCCTCGATGATGTCCTCGACGGTGACGATCCCGGTCGTGCGGCCGAACTCGTCGGCCACCACGGCCATCGAGGTCCGCTGCCGCTGGAGATCCGCCAGCAGGTCATCCAGCGGCTTGGTCTCGGGGACGATCGGAGCCTCGCGCACCACCGGCTCGACCGGTGCCTCGGGGCTCTCGGTCATGAGCGACCTCGCCAGTGCGTTCGCATGCACCATCCCGCGCACCCGGTCCGGGTTGTCGTCCTCGATCACCAGCAGGCGGGTGTGTCCGGAGGTGACGCACTTGCGCAACGCCGATTCGACCGTCTCGTCCACGTTCACTGTCACGACCGCCGGGATCGGCGTCATCACCTGCCTGGCCTCCTGCTCGTGCAGGTGGAAGACGCCGCTGAGCATCTTTGCCTCGCCCTTGTCGAGGTGGCCGCCGGCACCGCGGGCGATCATTTGCCTCAGCTCCTCTGCGCTGAGCGCCTCCAGGTCCCCCTCCACCTTGATGCCCAGGATGCGCGTGACCACGAAGTTGGCCGAACCGTTCAGGACCCAGATCACCGGGCGGAACCCGACCCGAAACCACTCGAATGGGATCGCCGACCACTTCAGCACCCGCTCCGGGCGCGTGATCGCCAGCATCTTGGGCGCCTGCTCGCCGACGATCACGTGTGCGGCCGTCACGATCATGTAGGCGATCGCCACCGATATGGCGACCGAGACTCCGTGGCCGAGGACGCCGCCGAAGATCGGTTCGACCAGCCTCGCGATCGCGGGCTCGCCGAGGAAGCCGAGCCCGATCGACGCCAACGTGATGCCGACCTGCGCGGCGGAGAGGTATTCGTCGATGCGGTCGATCGCCCGCAGGGCGGTCGCCGCGCCACGCGACCCCTGCTCGACCAGCTTCTCCATCTGAGAGCGTCGCGAGCGAACGAGAGCGAACTCCGCCGCCACGAAGAAGCCGTTCACGAACACCAGCAGGACCAGCAGGATGAGTAGAAGAACCGTCAAGTCAGCGCGCGGGCAGGCTGGCGATGCAACGCCGAACGGCTTTCAGCGAGCCAGGAGGCCCGGCGTACAAGCCCGGCCGCCTCAAGCGGCCGGCGAGTTGTTCGCCGGGACTTCGATAAGGAGCGTCGTCGCTCATCCGTCGACGTCGCAAAAGTAGCAGACGCATGGGTCCGTTCCTAGAACCGGCGCGCAACCGGCACGCATGCTGGTTTCGCCGGCTCCAGGAGCACGCCTGGCCCGAATCGCGGGGCCGCGAGCGCGCCTACCGCAGCCGCGAGCGTGCGCCGGCGATCGCACCGGAGACCTCGCGCCGTGCCTGATCGGCCAGGCCCGGCAGCCCCGAGCGCTGACGGTGGGAGTGGCGCATTCGCAACAGCACCAGAGCCGCTCCCGCGGCGGTGCCGACGGCCACCGCGGCGGCGGGCCGCACCCAGTTGCGCGGGTCCCTCATGGTGGCCAGCTCCCAGTCAGACAGCTCGTCGAGCGCCAGGGCCTGTACCTGAGCGAGCCTGTCCTCCAGCTCGGCTGCCAGCGTGGCCGGCGGCTCGATCGGCGCCAGCGCCGCCTCCAGCAGCCGCACGATGTCCCCATCCCGGGTCGCCCTCTGCGCCTCACCGGCCATTACGCCTGCTCACTCTCAACCGTCTCCACCTTGTCCTCCATCTCCTTCTCGAGCTGCTTGATGGCGCGATGGATCAGCACCTTCGTGGCACCCTCCGTTCGCCCCAGCGTGCGTGAGATCTCCCTGTTGCTCATTCCGAGCGCGAAGCGCATGATCATTGCCTCGCGGCGATCGTCCGGCAGCCCCTGCACGGCCTTCAGCAGGCGAGTGGCGTCCTCCCTGCCCTCGACCAGCTGCTCGGTGCCGTGCGGCTCGGCGATCACCTCCGCGTTCTCCAAGGCATAGGTCGGCTTTCGCGATCGGTCGCGGTAGTAGTTCGCCGCCAGGTTGTGCGCGATGCGAAGCAGCCACGGGCGCAGCGGCCGCCCGTCCGACTCGCGTTGCGCGCGCTCGAAGTGCCGGTACGCCTGGATGAAGGTCTGAGTCGTCAGATCCTCGGCGTCGTGGTGGTTGCCGATGCGGTAGTAGGTGTAGTTGTAGATGTCCCGCAGATGGGTGCGGTAGAAGTCCGAGAACTCCCGGTCCAGCCGGGCCTTGTCGGCCTGTTGCGCCACGAGTCAGAGCGTACTGCGGGTCTGGCATGAGTTCCTTACCACCTAGGACCGATCGTCGTCGGGTCCTCAGGCCACCCGCGCGCGCTCACGTGTCTGCGCAGGCTGCTTCGTTGTGACGGGCCGGGCCCTGGATTGCACCAGCGCTGCGAGCTCGTCGATGGCCGGCGCCTTGATCCGGTGCTCGCGCATCGTGCGAGCCAGCAGCGGCACCAACTCGAGCGCCTCGGATGCCTGCCCGAGCTCGTGCTCCACCTCCGAAACGCTGGCTCCGCGGGCGAGCAGCTCACCGGCGCGGCGGTTGCGGCTGTGCGCCGCAAGCACCGTGGCGACGAGGTCTCCGGCGCCCGCCAGGCCGGCGAAGGTGTGGTCGCGCGCATCGAGCTTCTCGGCGAGCGCGTAGCACTCCCCGTACACGCGGCCCGCCGCAGCACCTGCGGCGTTCGCGCCGCGCCCCAGCGCCAGGCCGGCGGCCAGGGCGGCGGCGTTCTTGGCGCAGCCGGCCAACTGGACGCCCACGACGTCGTCGGTCCGCTCACAGGCATGGCCGGCGGAGCGAAAGACCCGCGCCAGCCGGGCGGCCAGTACCTGGTCCGTGGAGGCAACCACGAGCCCGGCCTCTCCGCGGCAGGCCTCGATCGCGTGCGCAGGGCCGCCGAGCAGCGCGAGCGAGCGCTTGCCAAGCGTGCGCGAGACGCGCTCGCAGGGCAGCTCGCCGGTCGGCGCCACGAGACCCTTGGTCAGCAGCAGGACATCTGCGCCGGCGGGTAGGCGGTCCCGCAGTTGCTCGAGCACAGCGGCGAGCGACCGGGAGGGAACCGCAAGGCAGACCAGCTCGACGCCTGAAAGATCGAGTTCCCCGATCGCAGCGACGTCGACCACATCCGGAAGCTGCACACCGGGCAGGTAGCGCTCGTTGACACCGGCCTTGGCAAGGTTGGCCGCCTGCTCGGGCGTGCGGCAGCCGAGCTTGACCGATACCCCCGCCTCGCCGAGCAGCACCGCGGCTGCGGTGCCCCAGCTTCCCGCTCCGAGAACGGCGGCGGTGCGGATCGGCGCGACGCCGCCGAGCCACTCCCATTGAAGCTTGACGCAGGTCCAGACTCGCGACGTCACCTCGCGCGCCAGGTGTGGAGTGACGTGGCCGTCCACCGGACGAGGGAAGTTGAGCGCCCGGCCGCAGCGCACGCGCACCTTGCGCGGGCGGATGCGCCAGCGGCGGCGGATGTCCTCGGTGCCGGTGAGCGCAACCGGCACGACCGGCGCGCCCGTCTCCAGTGCCAGCCGCCCGACCCCACGCCTCGGGTCACCTAGCGGGCCGGGGCGCACGCGGGTCCCCTCGGGGAAGATCCCGACGGCGCCGCCGCGCTCGAGGATGACCCGAGCCGTCTCCATCGCCTGCTCGTCGGACTCGCCTCGGCTGATCGGAAAGGCGCCGAGGGCCAGCAGCAGGCGCGCCCTCCACCAGCGGTCGAACAGCTCCACCTTGGCCACGAAGTGAAGCGGGCGCCGCAGGCAGATGCCGATCAGGAAGGGGTCGCAGAAGCTGCGGTGATTGGCGGCGATCAGGACCGGCCCCGCAGCGGGGATGTGCTCTCGGCCCCTGCGCTGGATGCGGAAGTAGAGGTGGAAGAAGGGCTGGAGAATGGCGCGCACCAGCCAGTAGACGACCGGATTCACGCCCCGGTCGCGGGCGATCTGATTTGCGTGCTCGATATCCACGGTGGCAGGGGTTCCTACCCCCTATTCGTGCGCCCGGTTACACGCTCCTGCCGCGCTGGTGCCCATCTAGACTCTTTTTCAGGCCGGAGTAGCTCAGCTGGTAGAGCACCGCTCTTGTAAAGCGGATGTCAGGGGTTCGAGTCCCCTCTCCGGCTCTGGCGGGATTCCGCGCTGGGGCGGGGTTCAGCGCCTCCGGGCGCCCGGGGCCGGGAGGTCAACAGCCGCCTCTGGGCAACGCATTGGGCAACACCCCGCGCCGATGCCCGCGCTGAGGCCCTGCCTGGTCTGCGGCGCCCTGAGCCGGGCGACCCGCTGCCCGCGCCACGCGATCCAGCGCGGGAGCAGCGGCAGGCAGGCGACCTTCCGCCGCCGGGCGCTGAAGCAGACCGGCGGGCGCTGCGCGGTCTGCGGCTCGATCGAGGGCGTCGCGGCCCACCACCTTCGGCCGCTGGCGATGGGCGGGACCGACACCGACGGGGGTGCGCCGCTCTGCCCGCGCTGCCACCTGCGGGCGCACCAGGGGTAGCATCGCCGGTGTCGTGACCGAGGTTCTGAAAGGCACAGGGGTACGGCTGTTGCTCGTTGAGGAGACACCGGGCTTCGGGCCGCCCGCCGTTCCGCCGATCACCACGATCAACGAGCGGGCGGACTACGCTGCCTATCGGGACGGCGAGGTGATCTTCGTTGGCTGGCAGGCATTCGCCGATCTTGAGGACGACGGACGGCGGTTCGAGTTCGGGCCGCGGTTCGGAGCCGAGCTTCCCATCCACCTCGACCGTGATCCCACCGCTGAGCTTGTCGAAGCCGCATTCTATGCGCGCAAGGAGGAGTTCGGGCAGTTGCTCGGTGACCTTCGAATCGGAGAGATGGGTATGACCCGGTGGGAATTCCACGCCGCGCCGTTCCGGATCGCGCTATCCGACAAGCTGCGCGAGCGACTCGCGGTCGCATGGCGTGGCAGCGGCCCTAAATCTCTGCCGTAACATCAGCGGTGTGGCACAAGACGAACACGACGACTGGCGCAGCGACTGTCCGACGTGCGGGGCGCACGCGACCCTCGTCGGTCGGGAGTCCGGCGGCGGCAACGGGGGCGACAAGCTCGTCATGGGCTGCCGGAACGGCCACCGCTGGGACGTCCGCGAGTTCGAATTCTCCGACGAGCACGGCGAGCGCTGGAGGCCGCTGCCCGAGTAGGTCGGGTTTCCCCGGCGCGGCGGGACGGCCCCCCCTTCGCCGCGCACCAAAAAGCCGCGGGTCGTCGCGCGGGCTCGGACGGGCGCCGGGACGTCCCCGCCGCGACCTGCGCCTCGTGGACGGCGCGACGAGGGTCGGGGGCGGGGCGCGCGGTCACCCGCCGCAGACGGAGCGCGTGTTTGCGCGGCGCGGCGGGACGGCCCCCGCCGGATCGACACCCAAAGACCGCCTGCTGCGCGTTAGGGCGTGAAGACTCCCTGGGTCAGGTAGACCTGCTCGTCGCCGGTGCCGCAGGTCGGGGGGCAACCCGACGCAGGCGTGACGTCGCCGTCGAGTCCCGCGTCGAGCACGTTGAGGTTGAAGCTGGAGATGACCGAGCGCTTACCCTCGGCCACCATGCCCGGCACGAGCGTGTCCGCCGTGGTCAGGATCTGGCAGTCCGAGCCGTTGGGGGCGGGAACGCTTGGCGTGCAGGTGACCGGCACGTCGAAGCGGAAGTCCGACACGGTTCCCGACACCCCGCCGAAGCCCGAGGCGCGGTCGGTGATGCGAAGCGTCGAGGAGACCAGCACCTGGCCCGAGTAGTCGGACTGGTCGGAGGCGTTTCGCACGTCGGAGATGCTGGCCTCGATCCGCACGTCGGCCTCGTCGGCGGCGGTGCTTGGGTTGCCCGCCATCACGTCCAGGCGCACGAAGCCCTTGCCCTGGCCGATCTTGGAGGTGGTGAGCAGGTCCGAGGTCTGAACCGGTGGCGCGCAGGAGCCCTCTGCCAGCGGGGCGACGTGCTGGCTGTTGGGTGAGGTGCACTGCTCGTAGGCGGGGACCAGGTAGATGATCAGGGG
>JBBQNR010000009.1:0-57538 GCA_038330145.1 Solirubrobacterales bacterium | reverse complement strand
CCTTCGCCCACTCGACGATCTTCTTCGAGTCGGAGACGACCTCGCCGCTGCCGGTCACCAGCACCGGCACGGTGCTTTTGCCGGTCAGCTCCTTTACCTCCCGGCGGCCGCGCGTGCTATTGAAGATGTCGGGCAGCACGGCCAGGCCATAGGACCTGATCACCTCTGGGTCGTGGCCTGCCTCGCGCAGCGCACGGTACGCGTTGCCACAGGGATGCCCGCCTGGCCGGGGAGTCGTGGTGAAGGTGCCGTAGCAGACGTAGAGCTTCATCGGAGTCGATCCTAACCGCTGGGCCGCGATTCTGGCAGCTGCCGATCTATGCCGAAAGGCATCGCCCAGCGGCGGCGGGATTGAGCGAGACTGCTTAGCTTAGGTTGATCAGCTTGCCCTTCGTCTCCTACACCCTGAGCGCATCGCTCAGCTCGAGCCTGGACTCGTTCTTCGACGCGGTCTCGACGTTCTTCGCGAACCTCGCGGCGGTCCACTGGGGGACGCTCGTTCTCGGCCTCATGCTGCACCTTGTCCACCACCTCTGCCGCAGCCGGGCCTGGTTCAACACGCTCAGGGCCGCGTACCCGAACGAGCGCTTCTCCTACCGGAGGATCGCCGGGGCTCAGATCGCGGGCGTCGGCATCAACAGCATCATGCCGGCGCGCGCCGGTGATGTGACGAAGATCTACCTGGCCAAGCAGAGCATCCCCAATTCGAGCTATCCCGCCGTCACGTCGTCGTTCTTCGTCGACTCGGTCTTCGACACGCCGGTCGGGCTGCTGGTACTGCTGTTCGCCATCACGCAGGGAGCGCTTCCGAGCCTCGGCATCCTTCCCAGCCTGCCGGCTTTCGATCTCGCCTTCTGGGCCGATCACCCGCGCTTCTTCCTCTTCATGCTGACGTTTTTGACGATCGCGATGCTGCTGCTCTACGCGATGCTGTCGGTGCGCGCCGTCGATTTCTGGAACCGCATCAAGCAGGGCGTGGTGATCCTGACGGAATTCCGGCGCTATCTGCGCCAGGTCGCGAGCTGGATGGCGCTGGGATGGCTGTTGCGCTTCGGCGCCTTCTGGTTCTTCCTGGACGCCTTCAACATCGGGGGCTCGGTGCAAAACGTGCTCTTCATGATGGGCGTGCAGGCAGTCTCGACCCTGACCCCGTTCACTCCCGGGGGCGCCGGGGCACAGCAGGCGCTGCTGGTCTATGCCTTCAGGGACGTCGCATCGCGCAGCACGGTGCTTGCCTACAGCGTCGGGCAGCAGATCGCGCTGGCCGTCTTCAACGTCATCTGCTCCCTGGTCGCCATCTTCCTCATGCTTCGCACACTCAACCTGCGGCACGTGATTCGTCGCGGTGAGGAGGAGAGGCGGCGGGCAAGCGGCGCGCCCGACGGACTGCCCGAGCCGGGCCCGGGACGGCCTTCCTGAGCCGGACCGGGACGCGCTCGCTGAGCGGTCTGGGCGCTGCTCGTGGCCTTAGGAGAGGCCCTCGCGCGCCTCGCGCACGAGCGTGACGGCCTCGGGGAAAAGCAGCCGGATCGCGTCGCGCACCTGAGCGGCCTGGGCGTCCGGGCTGCCGGAGAGGTCCAGTCGCTGAATCGCGGCGACGGTCATGTCAACAGCGAGCTTGATCGCGTTGTCGGCCCACGCGACCCGCTGGGCGCCCTGCATCTGCTCGGCGAACTCTCCCAGCCTGCGCTGGAGGTCGTCCGGATCGCCGAACATGCCGAATGGGTCCTGGCCTTCCATCGCCTTCAATTGTAGGGACCGGCCCATTCCGCATCACGCGGTCGGTTAGGGTGCGCACGATGGCACTGCCGCCTCCGGACCCGGGATCGACCGCCCTCATCACCGGCGCCTCTAGCGGCATCGGCGAGGAGTTTGCGCGCCAGCTCGCCGCCCGCGGCCACAACGTCTTCCTGGTCGCTCGTCGCGAGGACCGGTTGCGCGAGCTGGCCGCCGAGCTGGAGCGCCTGAATGGCGTGCGGGCGCAATACGTTGCGGCAGATCTCGGCGACCGTGAGCAGGTCGGGGCTCTGCCGGCGAAGGTGCGGGAGTCGGGCCTTGCTGTGGAGATCCTGGTCAACAACGCAGGCTTCTCCACCGTCGGCGACGTGCACCGCAACCCGGACCGCCAGCTCGGCATGGTGCGCGTCAACATCGAGGCTCTGGTCTCGCTGACCGTGGCCTTTCTGCCCGAGATGACCGAGCGCGGCCGCGGCGCCGTGATACAGGTCGCCTCCTCGACCGGGTTCCAGCCGATTCCGGTTCAGTCCGTGTACTCGGCGACGAAGGCCTTCGTGCTTCACTTCAGCGAGGCCACCGCCGCGGAGCTGAAGGGAACCGGGGTCACGATGACCGCGCTCTGCCCCGGCCCGGTGAAGACTGAGTTCGTCGAGGCGGCCGGGTTCAAGAAGAGCGAGGAGGACATGGCGCCCTCGATCATGTGGTCGACGGCCGAAGAGGTCGCGAAGGCCGGCCTCGATGCTGCCGACAAGGGCAAGCGGGTGACCGTGCCCGGGATTACCAACCGCATCACGACCACCTTCGGGCGCCACGGCCCGAGGTCGATCGTGCTGGGGCCGATGGCGACCGTGTATCGCCGCGTAATCGGCGAGTAGCGCCCCGATAGGGACAAGAAAAAGGGGCCCGGCGTCAACCGGGCCCCTTTTTTGAACTGCTTCCGGTCGAAGCCGGGTTACATCCCCATGTCGGGCATGCCACCGCCGGGCATCCCCATCGGCTCCTTCTCGGGAGCCTCCGCCACCACGCACTCCGTGGTGAGGATGTTCTTGGCGATCGAGGCGGCGTTCTGGAGCGCCGAGCGCGTCACCATCGTCGGGTCGATGACACCCGCCGAGACGAGGTCCTCGTACTCGCCCGTGGCGGCGTTGAAGCCCGAGCCGGGCTTCATCTCGCGCACCCGTGCGACGACGACAGTCCCTTCGCCTCCGGCGTTCTCGGCGATCTGGCGCACCGGCTCCTCGAGGGCGCGCAGGATGATTTTCGCACCGGTGGCCTCGTCGGGGTCGTCGAACTCCTTCAGGTCGATCGACTCGGTCGCGTTCAGCAACGCAACGCCACCACCGGGAACAATGCCCTCCTCGAGGGCGGCACGAGTCGCCTGCAGCGCGTCCTCGACGCGGTGCTTGCGCTCCTTCATCTCGGTCTCGGTCGCCGCGCCGACCTTGACGACCGCAACGCCGCCGGAGAGCTTGGCCAGCCGCTCCTGCAGCTTCTCGCGGTCGAAGTCGGAGTCGGTGTTCTCGATCTCCTGCTTGATCTGCTTGATGCGGCCCTTGATGGCGTCCCCGTCTCCGGCGCCGTCGATGATTGTCGTGGTGTCCTTGCTGATCACGACCTTGCGGGCGCGCCCGAGCTGCTCGACCGAGGTGTTCTCGAGCTTGAGGCCCATCTCCTCGGTGATCACCTCGCCGCCGGTCAGGATGGCGATGTCCTCCAGCATCCGCTTGCGGCGGTCACCGAAGCCCGGCGCCTTGACCGCGACGCTGGTGAACGTGCCGCGAAGCTTGTTCACGACCAGGGTCGCGAGAGCCTCGCCCTCGACGTCCTCGGCGAGAATCAGCAGCGGGCGTCCCGTCTGCATCACCTGCTCCAGCACCGGCAGCAGGTCGCGAACGGCGGTGATCTTCTGGTTCGCGATCAGGATGTACGGGTCGTCCAGCACGGCCTCCATGCGCTCCTGGTCGGTCACCATGTAGGGGGAGATGTAGCCCTTGTCGAACTGCATCCCCTCGGTGAACTCGAGCTCCATCCCGAAGGTCTGGCCCTCCTCGACGTTCACGACGCCATCCTTGCCGACCTTCTCGATCGCGTCGGCGATCACGTTGCCGATCTCCTCGTCGCCGGCCGAGATGGCCGCCACGCGGGCGATCTGGTCCTTGCCGGAGATCTCCTTCGACTGCTTGCTGCGCAGGTGATCCACGACCCGGTCCACAGCGATCTCCATACCCCGCTTGAGGGCCATCGGGTTTGCGCCGGCGGCGACATTCTTCATGCCCTGCCGAACCATCGCCTGCGACAGAACCGTCGCAGTGGTGGTGCCGTCGCCCGCGACGTCGTTGGTCGCGGTTGCGACTTCGCGCACGAGCTGTGCGCCCTGGTTCTCGAAAACGTCCTCGACCTCGATCTCTCGGGCGATCGTGACGCCGTCGTTGGTGATCGTCGGCGCGCCGAACTTCTTGTCCAGCACGACGTAGCGACCGCGGGGCCCGAGGGTCACCTTGACGGCGTCGGCGACCTTGTTGACGCCTCCCTCCAGGGCCCTCCTGGCCTCCTCGCTGTACTTCAGCTCCTTGTGTGCCACTGGCTCACTTCCAATCTGTTGTCGTTCAACCTGTTTTCTTTCGACGAAGTCGTCTCGCAGAGAGCCGCGCTGTGGCGGCCCGTGGGTTGCTAGCCCTCGACCTTTGCGAGCACGTCAGACTCGCGCAGCACCAGCAGGTCCTCGCCATCGACAGTGATGTCGGTGCCGCCGTACTTGCTGTAGAGGACCTCGTCGCCCTCGCTGACATCGAGAGGGATGCGCTTTCCGTCCTCGAGCTTGCCCTCGCCTACGGCGAGCACCTTGCCCTTCTGCGGCTTCTCCTTGGCGGTGTCGGGAAGCACGATCCCGCTCGCCGTGGTCTCTTCCTCTTCGACCGGCTGCACAAGCACCCGGTCGCCGAGAGGCTTCAGCTTCATAGGCAATTACCTCCTAGAAATTCGGCTCTGGCAGGCCGGGAATAGTGCCCCGGCCCAGCGCCCCTGCGCTCTTTGGCACTCTAGCAGCCGGAGTGCCAACGGCAGCGCCGCGCGGGCCTCGGAAAGCCCATTGCAGCCCTCGTTTCAGGGGCCGCAGGGCTAGCCGTGCGGGGTCCCGGGGGCCGACTCGCTGCGCGCGTGCCCGGGGACTGGCTCGCTGCGCGCGTCCCCGGGGCTGGCTTGCTGCGCGCGTCCCCGGGGATGGCTCAGCTCGAGAGGCGGCCGTGGCCGTTGCCGGTGCGGCCGGGGCCCCCGCGCCGGGAATCCTCGATCACCTGGGAGAACCGGATCACCGTCACGGTGTCGTCAGGCGCTATCTCGCGCCCGTAGATCTGCTTCAGAAAGTGAAGTGTTTCGTCGACGCGACGAAATTCCGGGTTGTCGTGCTCGACATCACGTGGCGAGAGGTCTCGCGCCCGCTTCACCTCGACGTCGTCGATCACGGCCGTGAACACCTTCTCACGGGCTTCGTGGCGGAAGCCCACCGTGATCCAAACGAGCTGCCCGCGCTTGTACTTGGTGCTCTTGTCCCCGAGCCGGATGGTGGCCGTCTTGCGGCCACGCTTGAGCTGGTCGCTGAAGACTGGTGAGTAGAAGTTGAGGACGTACATGGGCGGAGCACTCGTCAGGAGGGCGGCCCGGAATATACCGCGGGACCTCCGGACCGGCACCTCTCAGGTGTTGCCGATCGGCGGCGTCTGGACTGGTTGGCTCAGAGCTCGCGCTCGCCCCGCCAGACCGCCAGCGCCCGGTCCCGATCGAGGAAGATCTGAAGCTTTACGCAGGAACGATCGTTGAATTCATAGATCGCGAAAAAGCTGAGCTCGACGGGATCACTGCTGCTGCGATCCTTTCCCCGGGCCAGAACCTCCGTCAGCACCCTGTTGCCCTCCTCCGTGGTGCTGAGCACCTCGCCCTTGAGATCGTTCACGCTCTCGACCAAGCGCGCGACGTAACCGGCGAAGGCCTCCCGGCCGCGGTAGAAGCCCGCCTGGGGCCACTCGGGAGACTCCCTGAACTCGAGGTCCTCCGAGAACACCCGGGGGATGGATTCGAAGTCCCGCCGGTTGAAGGCGGCCACACCGGCTCGCACCTGTTTGGAGTGTGAATTTGCGCTTTCGTCCACTTTTATCACCGAAATGGAGTCCATTTAGTTTATTTTTACCTTGGGGTATCCGCCAGTCGGCGGGTTCAATGAGAGGGAAAGCCGGGTCAAGGTGCGCAGACGGCGCCGCCATGCTGAGGGGGGATGCAGTGCAGGCCACTGACGAGGTCCGCTACCGCCTGCTCGAGGAGAACTCGACCGACGTCGTCTACGTCACCACTCCGGAGGGCGTTCTGCTCTATCTGTCGCCTTCCTGTCGAACCCTGACGGGGTTCGAACCAGAGGAGTTGGTGGGCAGGTCCGGCTTCGACCTGGTGCACCCTGACGAGGTCGAGCAGGTCTCACGGTTCCTTTCCGACCTGCCTAAAGTCGACGGTCGCATCACGAGCCGGCCCTATCGCGCTCTGCGCAAGGATGGCAGCTATCTCTGGATCGAGAGCACGATGAGGCCGATCCGAAATGCAGCCGGTGAAGTGACCGAAATCCAGGTTTCGGCGCGCGAAGTCACGGATCGAGTGGCGGCGGAGCGGCGGTTGCGGGAGAGCCGGCGCATGCTCGAGCGGGCCGAGTGCATGGCAGGCATCGGTAGCTGGGAATGGGACCTGCTCTCGGGGGAAGTCCGCTGGTCGGACGAGCTGTTCCACATCTTTGGACGAGACCGAGGCAGCTTCAAGCCAAGCTACGACAGCTATCTCGAGCATGTCGCCCCTGAGGACCGCGAGCGTGTTCAAGGCATCATCGACCACTCCGGGGAGAGCGGCGCCGACCTCCAATACGAATGTGTGATCGAGCGTGCCGGCGGTGAGCGGCGCGTGATCGACGCACGCGGCGAGATGGAGCTGGACCAGGAGGGCAGGCCGCGGAGGATGAGGGGCACCGTCCAGGACGTAACGGAGCGCCGCCGGGCCCAGAACCGGCTGTCGGAGATCCACGCCGAGCTGAAGCGCCGAACCGACGAGCTCGAACGCTCCAACCTCGAGCTGGAGCAGTTTGCGTACGACGCATCGCACGACCTCGGCGAGCCGCTGCGGATCATGTCGAGGCTCGCACGAACGATGGCGGAGATGTACGGAGACGATCTCGACGAGCGGGGCACACAGCTTTTGACGTCGCTGGTCGACGGCACCGAGCGCATGCAGATGCTGATCTCAGACCTGCTCGAGTACTCGCGTGTTTCCAGGGAGACGCTCGAGCGAGCCTGGGTGGATTGCAGGGCCGCCTTCGACGAGGCTGTCGAGCTGCTGTCGGAGGCCATTGTGGAGAAGAAGGCGGTCATCACCTGCGGCGCTCTGCCAACGCTCGAGGCACATCCGGCCCAATTCCGCCAGTTGCTTCAGAACCTGCTCTCGAACGCGCTCAAGTTCAGCGTCGACTCGGACCTCCGAGTGCACGTCGAGGCAGCTAGAGAGGATCAGGGTTGGCGCTTCGCGGTCGCCGACAACGGCATCGGAATCGATCCTGGGCAGGCAAAGCGGGTGTTCGAACTATTTCGCCGGCTGCATCCGGGTGACGCCTATTCGGGGACCGGCATGGGACTCTCGATCTGCAAACGGATCGTCGAACGGCACGGTGGCCGCATCTGGGTCGAGCCCCATAACCCGCGAGGCAGTGTCTTCTGCTTCACGATCCCGGACCAGAAGACAGGCCTGGAGGCGGCCCTGTCGCTCTCCTCGTAGGAGCGAGAAGGGCGGCAGCTAGTCCAGCAGCCCTGCGCGCATCGCAGCGGCGACCGCGGCCGCGCGGTCGGACACGCCCAATTTCTGGTAGATGCGCTGCAGGTGCGTCTTGACCGTCGCCGGGCTCAGAAACAACTGCTTGCCGATGTCGGCGGCGGTTCGACCGGCGGCCGTCATGGAGAGAATCTCGCGCTCTCGCTCGCTGAGCGGGCTCGGCCCGGCTGGAGCACGCAGGCGTATCTCCTCTCCGATCCCGTGCTGTATCTCCGGTCCAAGCACGGTGCTGCCTGCCGCGACGGAGAGGATGGCCTCACATATCGAGGTGGGGTGGCTGTCCTTGGAGAGGTAGCCCTGGGCGCCAGCCTCGATCGCACGGTAGACGACGGTGCTCTGCAGGAAGGCCGATAGGAACACGACTTTCGTCGAAAGGTTCTCGAGTGCCACGGCCCGCATCACCTCGAGACCATCCATGTCCGGCATCTTGAGGTCGATCACCGCCACGTCGGGTTCCAGATCCCGGATCGCTTCCAGCACCTGCCTGCCGGTTTCCGCCTGAGCGACCAGCTCCAGCCGGGGGATGCCCGAGATCGCCTCGACCAAACCGGTTCGAAAGACAGGATGGTCATCGGCGACTACGACGCGAATGGTCGCTTGCTCCGCTGGCATCATCATGGTTCTAGCACTCCCATGGCCGTCGGAGCAAGGGTCTTGTTCTGTGAGAGCCTCCATGAGCTGATACCTCCTCGCATGGCAGCCCGAAAGCAGGCGTAAGCAGTTTGCGCCCGAGTGGCGGAGCCGTCAATACTGCGAGGGGATCGATTCTTCGCTACAAACGGATGACAACCGATCGGTTGTCCGATCGGTTAGTAGATGTAGCGGCGCAACGCCTGCGGATCGTGCACGATCACGCGGCCGCGGCGGCAGGTCACCACGCCGGCTCTCTGAAGCGCCGCCAGGAAGCGGCTGGTCGCCTCGCGCGAGGCGCCCGCGAGTTGGGCCAGCTCGGCCTGCGTTGACTGCACCACGATCTCGTCACGGTGGCGCTTGGGGTTCTCGACCACACGGGTGCCGCTGCCGGTCTCGATCAGGCGCGTGAGCACCCCGGCAACCCGGCTCGACACCTTCTGGAACGACTGCCTGCTGAGGCGCTCGTTCGCGTCCCGAAGCTTCTGCCCGAGCGCGCCCAGCAGCTTCACCGCAGTCTCGGGGTGTTCTTTGAGCAGGCGCTTGAGGTCGTCGGCGAGGATGGCGACCACCTCGACGTCGTCGATCGCCTCGACCGTGGCCGAGCGCGTCTCGCCCCCGAACATGGCCAACTCGCCGAAGATCTCCCCTGGGCCTATGTTCGTGAGCGTGATCGTGCGGCCCGTGTGCTCCCGGGTTATGCGTGCCCGCCCGCTGCGCATCACGTAGCAGGTGTCCCCGGGGTCGCCCTCGCGCAGGACCAACGACCCCGCCGGGAATGTTCTCGGCACGGTCACCTGGGCAATCCGAGACAGCTCGTCGCGGGAAAGGCCGCCGAAGGTCGGCACACGAGAGAGCAGGTCGGCGATTGCGTCCGGCGATGCCCGCTCGGGCCCGGTCGGGCTCATGTGCCGAAGTATCACAGGCGCCGCCGCCGAGCGACGGGCCGGGGAAGGAAGCCGGCCGCGGCGGTTGAAACAGTCCCAGGATGTGGATCCGCAACACGAGCCGCTATCCGGACGACCGCGTGATCGAGCTGGTGACCTTCGCCAGTCGCGACGTCGACATGGACGGCGTCTGCGTCAACGTCCGCAACGGCGAGCTGGCCGGTGGCGCCTACAACGGCGTGCCGGAGATAAGCAACGCGCCCGACCAGGCGGAGTACCTGATCACCCTGCGTGTCGGAAAGGCCGACCAACGCTGGCCACTGGGCCCGGTCAACTACCACTTCAAGGCCCCGCACGAGACCGGGCCGCGCAACCGCTTTCCGTTCTTCACTTGCCACGACTGGTCCGAGTGGCTGGTCAAGCTGGCGGCTCACGAGGCCAAGCACATCGAGCAGTTCCGGGCCGGCGACGTGTGCAGCGAGCTGAGCTGCGAGCGCTTCGCGATCGGGATGCTCGAGCAGTTCCGCGCCCGTCGCCTGGATGGCGCCGTGGGAGAGCCGAGCCGGCCCCTGCAGCTGGCTCTGCCCGGCGTCTAACCCCGCGTAACCAGTCCCCTCACCAGGGCAGCTGGTCCGCGATCTCGGATAGCCGCGGGTTGGCGCGGTCGCGGTCGGATACCAGCGGCTCGTCCACGGGCCACTCAACCCCCAGCTCTGGGTCGTCGAACGCGATGCCGCGCTCGGTGGCACCGTCGTAGTAGCTCGAGACCTTGTAGGTGACGTCGGCGACGTCGCTCAGGACGCAGAAGCCGTGCGCGAAGCCGACCGGCACGAACAGCTGTCGATGGTTCTCGTCGCTGAGCTCGAAGGCCCCGTGCTGGCGGTAGGTGGGGGAGTCGCGG
Source organism: Solirubrobacterales bacterium (assembly GCA_038330145.1). GTDB lineage: Bacteria > Actinomycetota > Thermoleophilia > Solirubrobacterales > JBBDJG01 > JBBQNR01. Next base: position 47,530 of record JBBQNR010000009.1, on the reverse strand, counting down.
CGCAGGTCGATCGCCACGTCCCAGACCTTGCCGCGAACCGCTCGTACCAGCTTCGCCTGGCCGGGCTCGAGCTGAAAGTGGAAGGCGCGGATCGCGTTCTGCTGCGAGCGCGAGTGGTTGTCCTGGACGAAGTCGCAGCCGATGCCGAGCTTCGCGTACTCGTTGGCACGGAACGTCTCCGAGAAGAACCCGCGCGAGTCCGGGAACACGTCGGGCTCGACCAGGACCAGCCCGTCGATGCGTGTCTCGATACGCCGGAAACCCAAAGCTCTAGGACCGCAGCTTCTGGCCGTACTGGCGCTCGTAGTACTCGCGGTACTCGTCGGTGCGGATCGGCTCCCACCACCAGGGGTTGTCGCGGTACCAGCCGACGGTCTGGGCGATTCCCTCGTTGAACCTGATGCGCGGCTCCCAGCCCAGGCCGATCGTCTTTTCCGACGCCAGGGAATAGCGGCGGTCGTGGCCGAGACGGTCCTTGACGTGCTCGATCAGCGACTCGTCGCGGCCGGTCAGCTCGAGGATCTTGTGCACGACCTCGATGTTCGGGAGCTCGTCGGGCCCGCCGATGTTGTAGGTCTCTCCGCTGCGGCCCTTTCGCAGCACTGTGTCGAGCCCACTGCAGTGGTCCGTGACGTGCAGCCAGTTGCGCACCTGCATGCCGTCGCCGTAGACCGGCAGCGGGTCGCCGTGCAGCGCGTTCAGGACGCAGAGCGGGATCAGCTTTTCCGGATACTGGTAGGGGCCGTAGTTGTTGGAGGCGCGGCAGACGACGGCATCGATCCCGAAGGTGTGGCAGTAGGCGCCCACGACGAGGTCTCCACCCGCCTTGGACGCGGAGTACGGGGAGGAGGGGTCGAGCGGGCTCTGCTCGGTGAAGGAGCCCTCCTCGATCGAGCCGTAGACCTCGTCTGTGGAGACCTGGAGGTAGCGTTCGACGCCGGCGCGGCGCGCCTCCTCGAGCAGGACGTAGGTGCCGTAGACGTCGGTCTGGATGAAGTGCCCCGGCTCCTCGATCGAACGGTCGACGTGCGACTCCGCAGCGAAGTTGACGACCGCGTCGACGTCCTCGAGCGCTCCACGCACCGCCACCTGGTCGCAGACGTCTCCCTGGAGGAACTCCATTCGCTCGTACGTCATCACGTCCTGCAGGGACTCCAGCCGGCCGGCGTAGGTCAGCTTGTCGAGCACGACGACCGAGTCGTCGGGATGCTCGTCGAGGAAGTAGCGCACGAAGTTGGAGCCGATGAATCCGGCTCCGCCGGTGACCAGGATCTTCATGCGCGCGCTTCAATCTCGGCGCGCTCGGCCAGGAAGGCCGCCAGGCCCTGCTGCCAGTCGGGCAGGTGGACGGTCGGCTCGCGCTCGCTCATTAGCACCGAGTAGGCCGGCCGCGGGGCCGGCCTCGCCAGCATGTCGGTGGTCGCCGACATCACGCGGCATTCGACGCCGGCCTGCCGGAAAATCTCGACAGCGAAGTCGAACCACGAGCACTCGCCGCCGCCGGCCATGTGGTAGACGCCATAGCCGCGGTCCCATTCGACCAGCCGCACGAGCCCTTCGGCGAGATGCCCCGTGTAGGTCGGGCAGCCGATTTGGTCGGTGACGACCACGACCTCGTCCTGGCTGCGACCGAGGTCCAGCATCGTGTCGACGAAGTTCCGGCCGCTGACCCCGAACAGCCACGACGCGCGCACGATCAGGTGGTGCGGGTTGTTGGCCGCTGTCTCGCCCTCGCCCACGAGCTTCGACTTGCCGTAGGCCGAGAGCGGGTTGACGCGGTCGGACTCGACGTACGGCTCGCCCTTGCCGCCGTCGAAGACGTAGTCGGTCGACGGGTAGACGATTTTGCACCCCACCGCCGCCGTCGCCGCGGCGAGATTGCGGGCGCCGGCGCCGTTCACGAGTGTGGCTTCGGCCAGGTTGTCCTCGGCGCCGTCGACGTTGGTCCAGGCGGCGCAGTTGATGAGCGCGTCCGGACGTTCGGCGCGGACCACGCGGTCGACGGCGACGGCGTCCGTGATGTCGAGGTCCTCTCGAGCGCATGCGACCACGTCGTGGCCCGACTGCTCGCCCACCCGGACGCTGTCCCGGCCGAGCATCCCTGCTGCTCCTGTGACGAGAATCTTCAAAGGATCTGGATCTCCGAGTTGTCCCCGATCATGAAGCGATACGCCCTTGGCAGCGAGCTGTTGCGCCTCAACAAGACGTGACTGCCGATCAGGCTTGCCTCCATGCGGCCCCGGAGGTCCGCGATTGTAGAGCCCGACATGATGATCGAGTGCTCGACCTCGGAGCGCTCGATGGTGACGTTCTCTGCGATCGCGCAGTAGGGGCCGACGTACGCGTCGGTGAGCCTGGCGCCGGCGCCGATGATGGCGGGGCCGCGAACGACGGTGCGCTCGAGCCTCGCTCCGGCCTCGATCACGACACGGCCCTCGATCTGGGCGTCGATCAACTCTCCCTCGATTCGCGTCTCGAGGTCCTCCAGGATCAGGCGGTTGGCCTCCAGGATGTCGTCGAGCCGGCCTGTGTCCTTCCACCAGCCGCGCACGATGTGGGGCTCGACTCGCAGGCCGCGGTCGATCAGCTTCTGGATTGCGTCGGTGATCTCGAGCTCGTCGCGCCAGGAGGGCTCGATTTCGCGAGCCGCTTCGAAGATCACCGTCTTGAACATGTAGACCCCCACCAGCGCTAGGTCGGACGCAGGCTGCTTCGGCTTCTCGACCAGTCGCTTGACACGGTCGCCGTCCAGCTCGGCGACGCCGTACATCTCGGGGTCCGGCACCGGCGTGAGCAGGATCAGCGCGTCGGGCTCGGACTGGCGGAAGCTCTCGACCAGATCTGTGATGCCGTCCTTGAGCAGGTTGTCTCCGAGGTACATCACGAACGGAGTCGAGCCCAGGAACTGCTCGGCTGTCAGCACGGCGTGCGCCAGGCCCTTCGGCTCGTCCTGCTCTATGTAGGTGATCTCGATCCCGAATTGCGATCCGTCGCCCGTAGCCTTGCGGATGTCGTCCCCGGTCTCGGGGGCGATGATGATGCCGACCTCCACGATGCCGGCGGCGGCCATCGCCTCCAGCCCATAGAAGAGCACGGGCTTGTTCGCCACGGGGACCAGCTGCTTGGCGCTCGTGTGGGTGATGGGGCGGAGCCTCGTGCCCTTCCCACCCGAAAGAACGAGGCCCTTCAGTCTCTCCATTGACACGGCAGCGTATCTAGTGGGCCAGAAGGGCCACTAGCCGGAGCCGGCTTGGACGCCGGCGGCCTCGTAGCCCCTTTTCACGAGCTCGACGTTTTGTGACGTTAATAGGTGCCGCCGAGCTTCGCGTGGTCCCAGCTCACGATCTCCCTGACGTCGAACTGGATCGCTGCCCGCTTGGGGACCTGTGATCGCAGCGCCTCACGCGTGTCGTCGTCGATCGAGCCGTCCCGACCGGCCTGGTACTTGAAAAAGATGGCCTCCGACATCGCGGCCACCGTGTCGAAGTCGTCGTGGACGGTGGCGTTCGTCTTCAGCATCACACCCCGCAGCTGGTTGTAGTCCTGGCCGTCCTCGACCAGAAGCGTCGCTCGCGAGTCGCGCTCGAGGTTCTTCACCTTCTGGGACTTTCGATAGGTGTAGATCCAGGGCTGACCGTCTCTCATCACGTACCAGAGCGCGGTCACGTGGGGCCAGCCGTCGCTGCCCAACGTGCAGACGTCGATCACGCGCTGCTCGTCGAGGAAGCCGGACAGCTCCTGCTCAGTGAGCCTGATCTGATCGCGACGGTTGGCCAAGAGGCGGTCCTGCTACTCGGGTTCGAGGCGCAGCTGCTTCAGCCTGCCTGAGGCGCGCAGCTCGTGCTCGTCCAGGTAGGCGGGGTTGGTGCGGCCGTCACGCCAGTCCGCGATGCGGTCGTCGTAGTGACGCGAGCCCGGCTGGCCCGACTGCCCGGTGGAGGACTGCCAGCGCGATCGGGCGGGGTCGCCGATGTCGGCGAGCATCCTGTACACGGGCCCCCATGTGCCCGTGAAGGGCTTCAGCGGCTCGTAACCGCTCTGAAGCACGGTCTCGCCGGCGCCGCCGGTCTCCGCACGGCGGTTGAAGATGCGCTCGAAGACGGCGTTCACGCTGCCGAAGGGGTGGGAGAACTCGACGCCGTGCACCTTCCCCCAGCGCCAGCCACCGAGATCGCGGCCGAAGCGGCGCTCGAGCTTGTCGAGCGCGGCCGACAGCGCCTCGAGCGCGACGTCGTCCCAGCCGCGGCCGTTCGGATGCGCCGCGGAGGTGAACCAGGAGGGGTCGCCCTCATCCCATAGCTCGAGCAGCCGTGCCTGGAAGCGCCAGGGAGACGAAACGACGGGGATCAGCCCGACGGCCGACTTGTTGAGGTAGCGCTCGCGCAGATGCGGCGCCCGGATCGCGGCCTCGACGAGAGCGTGGGAGAGCTCGAGCGTGAAGGCGTGGTAGATGGTGCCGGCGACGGTCTCGGCGTCGAGCTGTCCGTCCCAGCTCTTGAGCCACTCGATCGCACGCGTCTCCCGCTGGGTTCTCGGGTGGAGCCGCGACAGCCTGTGAACGGTCTCCACGCCCGGGTAGGAGTAGACGTCGAGCTGAAGCCGGGCGAAGTCTTCCAGCGAGTGCCGCTCGCGCTCGCCGAGGCCGTCCTCGATGCGCTGGGCGCGATAGCCGGTCATCCATTCGGAGGTGATGTGGTGCGGGTAGTCGTCTCCGACGATGCGGTTGTTGGCCGTGACCAGGAAGCCGGAGTCCGGGTTGACGACCTCGGGAAGATCCTCGTAGGGGACGGTTCCATCCCACTCGAACTCGCCGGTCCAGCCCGGCTTGGGCAGATCGGGGCAGGCGCCCCGGCGCAGAGGCAGCTTGCCGATCAGCTTGTAGCCGATGTTTCCGGCGCTGTCGGCCCACAGCATGTTGAGGGGCGGCGCGGAGTGCTCGGCGGTCGCCGAGACGACCTCCTTGCCGCTGCGAGCCCTTATCACCCCCATGGAGACGTCGGACAGCAGCGGGTATTGAAGCGCCGTCCACGACAGCGCCAGCGGCTGCTCGTCAGAGGCGTTGAGCGCCTCGTTGACGATCGGGCCGTGGTGGGTGATCTTGACGTCGAGCAACTCCGGCTTCGAGCGGCCCTTGACCCGGATCTCCTCCCGCACCACCTCGGCTCTGCGCCAGTCGCCCTGGAACTCGTAGAGCCGGTCGTCGTCGGGGTTGAAGCGCTCGACGTAGAGGTCCTGTATGTCCGCCATCACGTTGGTGAAGCCCCAGGCGGCATGGCGCGTCTGCCCGTAGACCGGGTCGGGGCTGTGCGGAAGCGTGGCTCCCCGCACGCGGTACTCGTCGCAGCAGAGATCGGCCTCGTACCAGAGCCCGGGGATGGTGGTGCTGAGGTGCGGGTCGCACGCCAGCAGCGGCCGGCCCGTGACCGACTTCTCGCCCGACACCACCCAGTTGTTCGAGCCGCCGGCGTGGGTCGTGAGGCCTATCTCCTCCTTCACCCGCGCAATCTGCTCCGCGATCTCGACGCCACGCCCGCCGTAGGCCTGGCCCGGGGTGACGACGACCGGGTTGGCGCGCGGGTATTGCGGCTCCAGCCGCGCGGCCGCCTCCTCTCCGGCGTCGCGAACGAGCTGAGCGCGGAACAGCTCCATCTCCCAGTTGGTGGAGAGACCGAGGGCAAGCAGCTTCGCCGACGCGAGCAGATCCGCAAGCGACCACGGCTCCGGCTCGAGGCGCAGGATCTGGAACTCGATTGGCAGCGCCGCGGCATTCTCGATCGCCGCGTTGATGCCGGCCGCGTATGCGGTCAGCCTCGTTCGCACCGCCGCGTCCAGCTCGGTCGTCTCGCGCTGGGCCGTGCGGTAGAGACCGAGCGCACGCATCAGCCTGTCGACGTGCAGCATGTCCGGGCCCGCGAACTCACACAGCCGCCCGGCCACCGCGCGCCGGAAGAACTCGAGCTGCCAGAGCCGGTCCTGGCCATGGCAGAAGCCGATGCTGAAGGCGAGGTCGATGGCGCCACGCGAGCGGATGTGGGGAACGCCGAAGCGATCCCGCACCACGTCGACCGGCGCCTCCAGGCCCCGCAGCCGCATGCGGCCACTGGTACGCGGGAGCGGTCGCCTGAAGAGCTGGTACCAGAGCCCGAAGGCGCCGGCGCCCGCGACGCCGGTGAGGGCGGAGAGGGCTCTGGTGGGCCGGGACGCAGGCATCGCCACCGATTTTGACAAGCCCGGGACCAAAGCGACCTTCCGCCTGGCCCGAGGTCGGCCGGCGCGGTCAGCCCGTGGGCGTGAGCGGAGACTTGCGCAGGGAGCGCGGAGACCGTCGCAGCCCCACCCTGGGGCGCTCGCGCTCCAGCTTCAGAACGTCGAGTCGCAGCGGGCCCAGCTGCAGGTAGGCCATGAACCCGGCCCGCCTCATGCCCAGCTTCTCGACCATGCGCCGGGCAGGGGTGTTCTCGGGCAGCACGAAGGCGGCGTAGCCGGTCCAACCCTCCCGGGCCAGCTGGTTGGAGACGATCCGCGCCCGCCGAGCCGAAACGTGGTGCTGGCGAAATTCGGGCGCTGTCCAGGAGTCGTAGGAGTACAGCTCACCCTTTGCCAGCGGCAGGTACGCATCCACGTCGGGGATCCAGACCTGTCCGTCCTGCATCCAGACGGCCGAGCTGATGCGGTCAACTGTCCAGGTCACCCAAGCGGAGTGGCCCTCGGCGAAGCGCTGCCGCACCTCCTCCTCCTCGCAGCCACGAAAGGCGGCGTAGGCGGGTATGTCCTCCTCCCCGAGCCGGCTCACCCTCAGCTCGACTTCGGAGGGCACCTCCTCCATCTTGCCGTCGATGCCCAGGCGGAACAGCAACACGTGACGGTAGGCCACTCTCGCCAGGACCTTGAGCGTGACGCTTTTCAGGCCCTGCGACCGCGCGACCGTGATCGAGCGACGAAGATCGTCGCGCCAGCCGCTGCTGTTTGCCCTTAGCCCAACCGCGCGTCGCTTCCTTGCGGCCTTCAAATTACTGTCAATCGAGTGCTGGTGCGCGGGTAAAGGGAAGCGTCAGACGGCGGCGCGGGCCTTGCCGCTGGGCCGCCGAGGCTCCTTGGCGGCCGTGACGCGGCTCTTGCCGGCTGTGCCGGGGCGCCGAGCGGCTGGAAAGCGCCCGGCCAGGCGCTTGGCCGAGGCGAGCACGGCGGCCCGGGCGTCCTCGGGCTCGAGCACCGCCGCATCACCGGCTTCCTTCAGGATCTCCCGCACCAGCCAGTCGGTGCCCGCGAACGGCAGCTCCACGACGACGGCTCCGTCGTCGAGCTCTTCGGTCACCTGACGTAGCTCGCGCGCCCAGCGCGCGCGCTCAGGCGATACCCATACGCGAGCGACCCGTGAGGCCGGCACCGCGCCGGTGCGCGGCCAGCCCTCGAGGTCGGCGGTCGGGTCAACCTCGTCGCGCGGCTCGAACTTCTGATCCAGGATCTTCGCGCGCTTGATGCGATCGAGCCGGAAATGGCGAGTGTCGTTCTTGTCGCCGTCATAACTGAACAGGTACCAGCCCTCGCGACCGTTGATGAGGGCGTACGGCTCGACATTGCGCTCGGTGAACTCGTCCTCGTTCTCCTTGTAGTAGTCGAGCTTCAGCAGGCGCTTGCCGGCGATCGCGGTGTTGATCGTGCGCGCCAGCTCGGTGTCGTCGTGAGTCGTGTGCGCTATCTGGAGCCCTTCCTGGGCGGGGTCGTCTCCGAGTGCGTTGACGATCTTGTCGCGAGCGGAGCCGAGCGAGCCCTCCGGCAGGTGGTCGCCGAGCAGGTCGATCGCCGCAACCAGCGCCTTGGCCTCCAGCGGCAGCAGCCGTGCGGGACGGGCGAAGTTGTCGCTGTAGGGCTCCGGGTCGACGTCGATCTCGTCGCCCTGGATCTCGGCGTACAGCACGTAGCTGCCACCCCCGAAGTTGACGACGTTGAGCAGGTCGATGTCCTCGCGCAGCTCGAGCTCGGAGAGCTGGAGCCGGTCCCTCACCTCGCGCACCTTGATGCGCCTGTCGTTGCGCGCGGCATTGATCAGGATTCCCGCCAGCGCGATCAGCCGTGCGAAACGCTCCGGGCGGATCGTCGTCTCGTGGTCGGTGCCGGCGCCGTTCGATTCGGTGTCGGCAGGGTTGGGCTCCGGGCGGCGCCTGGCCCGAGCCGGCTTGGCGACGAAGTCGGCCGGCGTGTCGGAATGGCGCTCAACCAGCCGTACCAGTCGCTGCGATGCCTCCTCGACCAGCTCCGAGGGCTGCAGCAGCTTGGCGTGCTCGCCAAGGCCGAGCACCCAGGCCACGAGCTGGCGCGGCACGGCGTACTCGGTCGTGAACACAACGCCCGCTCCGGGGACGCGCAGGGAGCCGGCGCGCCACTGCTTGCCACTCTGCTTGACCGGCTCGAGCTGGCCGTAGCGGCCGAAGTCGCGCTCGACGAGCCAGGAGATCCGCTCCGAGATCCAGATGCGTGCGGTGGCGTCGGCGGGACCGAGTTGCCAGTCGGCGCGGCGGGCGTAGGCCCAGTGGTCGAAGTCGTCGGGGGGAGAGAAGTCGTGCTCGGCCTTGCTGGCGTAGGAGATCTTCTCCCTGATGCGCGAGAGGCGGAAGACGCGTATGTCGTCGCGCTCGTGCGAGTGGCCGACGAGGTAGAACTGGCCGCCCTGGTAGAGCAGGTGGTAGGGGTCGACCTTGCGCTTGGAGTGCTCGTTGCGCTCGATCGAGTAGTAGCTGAACTCGATCGTCTTGCGGCGCGAGATGGCGGTCTCGACCTTGGCTAGCCGCTGAGACAGCTCGCGCCCGCCCGCCGACGCGGTGACTGCGACGGCGACGGAGCGATGCTCCGCGGTGCCGAGCGGGCTGGGGCGGCCCCAGGAAAGCTGCTGAAGCGCCAGCCGCAGCGGCTCCGCGTAGGCGAAGCGTCCGTCGAGCAGCAACAGCGACGTCTGAAGCGCCGCCAGCTCGCTGTCGTCGAACTCGATCGGTGGCAGGTAGAAGTTCTCGGGCGGCAGCGTGTAGAGCTCGGCCTCGAAGTAGCCCTCCGGCGGCTTCTCCACCTTGAGCGAGATCCCCAGCCCGTCGAGCTCCGCGCGGTCGGCGTAGAAACGACGCGCAAAGGCGTCGTCGTTCATCTCGCTGTAGCCCTCGACGTCCTGCTTGATCTCCAGCGCCGATACGGGCCGCCTCTCCGCCATCAAAAACGAGATCAGCGACAGCTGACGGATGAGCTTCTCTGTGTCCTTTGCCATTCCCTGTGCGTACCCCTCTGCGCTCCGCTGAGGGAGCCGTTGGAAGTTTCCACAGGATAGAGAGGGCGAAACAGCGCTAGGCCCCGTTGCCGGAGCCAACTTCGCGCAATTTGGGTGAAGAGCGCCCGCGGCTGTCTCCGGAACCACCAGGCGGCGTCCTCGTCACCCGCGTACTCACCGAGTACGCGGGCTCCCTGCGTCCTTGCCTGCCGGCCCCGGATGCGCGCCGTTTGCTGGCGAACGTTCCGAGAAGGGCCGCTAAGCGGGCTCGAGCTTCGCGCGCATCGCCTCGGCGAGCGCCAGCATGCCCGACATCGGGCGGACCATCACGGTCAGTCTCTCGACCAGGCCGTCGTCGCCGTACTCGATCAGGTCGAGGCCCTCGACCTGCTTGTCTCCGACCCGCGCGTTGAAGATCAGGGCCGCGCCGCCGTCGCGCTGGAACTCCTCGACGTATCGGAAGTCCTCGAACACCTCGGTGACGGCTCTGAGCAGGTTCGCCACGGCTTCGCGGCCCTCGTAGGGCCGGTAGACGACCGGGCTGCTGAAGACGACGTCAGGGGAGAGCGACGCGAAGATCGCCTCGGGATCGAACGTATCCACTGCCTGCTTGAAAGCGTCGGGTGGGGTGATGCGTGGAGCTTACTCGCCGGCGGCCGCCGGAAGCTGCGCCTCGGCGTTCGCGGCGGTCGCCGCGGCCGCGAAGTAGGCCGCGCCGGCGAGCGCGCGGTCGAAGCCGGACCAGGAGGCGCCGTCGGCCAGGCCCTTCTCGAGCCGGTCGAAGCTGCCCAGCTTTCCGCCCAGGTTGTCGATCGTGTGCACGATCGTCGCCTCTCTGGTGGCGGGGACCACCGGGCTTCCGTTCTCGTGCGTTCCATGGTGCGAGAGCTGAATGTGCAGCAGCGCCCGCGCCAGCTGCCAGGGAAAGCCGTCGATCTGCTCGATCTGCCTGCGGACGAGGAAGTAGCCGAGCGGTATCTCACCGAGCAGCTTGCCGTCGTCGGTGAGGTCGATGGCGGCGGCGTCCTGGCCGTAGGCCTCGATCTTTCCGATGTCGTGCACGAGCGCGCCCGTCACGGTCAGGTCGCGGTCGACGCCGGGGAACCAGGCCGACACGGCGCTCACACCCTGCGCCACCAGCAGAGTGTGCTCGAGCAGCCCGTGAGCGTAGGCCTGGTGGTAGTACTTGGCCGCCGGGGCGGCCCGAAAGCGTCGCCAGACGTCGGAGCGCTCGCCGAAGAGAGCTTCGAGCAGACGGCTCAGGTGCGGATTTCGCACGGTGGCGACGAGCGCGCGCAGGTCGGCCTCCATCTGGGCGACGTCCATCGGCGGCCCGTCGAGCAGGTCCGCCTGCTCGTAGTCGCCGTCGGCGACCTGCATCAGGGTCTCTATCGTCAGCTGGGGGCCGAACCGCTCGGAGACCGAGTAGCGGCCCTGCACCCGCACGGCGGCGCCGAGCTCCGCCTGCTCGTGGGCCTCGCAGGCGCCTTCCCAGCAGACCGCAGGCACGCTGCCCGTGACGTCGGAGAGGCTGAGGCGCAGGAAGTCCTCGCCGTTCTTCTTCTTGCGCAGGGTCCGCTCCCGCACCAGGAACACGGAATCGACCGTCTGACCGTCCGAGAGATCGCGCACGAACAGCTTCGAAACGCGCTCTGGAGAGCGGCCGTTGGCCTCGAAAAGTTGCGTGTCGAAGCTCCCGTTCAACTCAATCTGACCTTAGACCGGGAGGCGGACGCACATGACATGTGGCTGACGGAATGGGCAATATTCATCTCGAGGGAAAGGTCGAATGCCAAGTCTTGAAACTGACAGCGCGCGAAACGGCACCGCCGTGGCCGCGGGCGCGCCCGTGTGCGTGCTGGCCAAGGTCGGCGAGGCGTCGCTCAAGGGGCGCAACCGGCGGCAGTTCCTCGACCAGCTGCGCCGCAACCTCAAGGCCGCCATGAGCGGACTCGACGCGCGCGTGCTGGACGGCGGCTCGGTGTTGAGGATCGCGGTCCCGGGCGAACCCGAGGCGGAGCGTGTCGGCTCCAGGCTGGAGCGCGTCTTCGGCTTCGCCAACGCGTCGGTCTGCCTGGCGTGCGAGCGCGACTCCGAGGCGATTGCCGACACCGGGATGGTCGCGTTCGAGCGCCTGCGCCCGGCCAGCTTCTCGGTCAGGGTGCGGCGGCGGGACAAGAGCTTCCCGCTCACGTCCCAGCAGCTCGAGCGCGAGGTTGGCGCCGCCATCCAGCGCCGCACCGCGCTGCCCGTGGACCTGAGCCGGCCGGGCCTGGAGCTGCGGGTCGAGCTGGACCAGCGCAGCGCCTACGTGCACGTGCGGGAGCTGGCGGGCGCCGGCGGGCTTCCCGTCGGCAGCAGCGGCCGCGCGATCTGCCTGCTCTCCGGCGGCATCGACTCTCCCGTCGCGGCGCTGATGGCCATGAAGCGCGGGCTGTCGGTCGAGTTCGTGCACTTCAGCGGCGAGCCGTACCTGGACCCGGTCGCGACCAGCAAGGCACAGGCGCAGGCGCGGGTTCTGAACGGCTTCCAGGCGGCGCGGCCGGGCCCGATGTGGGTGGTGCCGTTCGGCGATCAGCAGCGGATGCTGTCGGCGGTCTCGCCGCCGGCGAACCTGATCGTCCTCTACCGTCGCCAGATGGCTCGGGTCGCCTGCGAGATGGCGGCCAGGACGGGCGCGTCCGCGCTCGTGACCGGCGATTCGCTGGGCCAGGTCTCGTCGCAGACGCTTCCGAACATGGCCTCGGTGGAGGACGCATCGGAGCTGGCGCTGCTGCGACCCCTGCTGACCTGGGACAAGCGCGAGGTGATGGCGAAGGCAGCATCGCTGGGGATCCTGGCGCTGTCGGAGCTTGCCGCCGAGGATGCATGCCCCCTGTTCACGGACGGCAAGCAGCGAACTGCGGTGCCGAGAGCCGAGCTGCTCGAGTCGGAGGCGCAGCTCGACCTCGCGGAGCTGGCGGAGTCGGCGGCGCGGCGGGCGCGCAGGGTGGACCCGGGGGTCTTCCTGGACCCGCTGGAACCGGAGTCGCGCGCAAGCTGAGGGTGGCGGACCCGCTCGAGGCCCGTTAGGGTCGCGGCGTGATCATGGGCGCCGCCTGGAGGGAGCTGGCCGCCGAGCACCGGCGATGGGTGCTGGTCAACGCGGTCCTGATCGCGGCGCTCGTCAACGCGGTCCTGAACGCCTTGATCGCGTGGGGCAGCGCGGCGAATGAGGACTCCATCCCGCTCTGGGCCATCCCGCTGGTCGAAGGGCCGAGCGTCGTCACCGACGTGGTCGGAACCTTCTTCATCCTGCCCTTTCTGACCACGCTGCTGATAACGACGACGGCCTGGCACGAGCTGAGGACGGGGAAGATCGCGCCGCTGAGCGTCGACCGTTCCTCGGACCGGTTGCTGTCGCGTCTGCCGCGGACACGGGTGCGGCGCGGGGCGTACTTCGGGCTGCTTTCGATGCTCCTGTTCGCGCCGCTCGCGGTGGTGATCGTGCTGGCCTTCGACTACGGCGACATCGGCGTTGGGGAGTTCGTCCTCTTCAAGGCGATCTTCGGAGTCGTGCTGGGCCTGGTCGTGACGCCGTTCATCGCCGTCGCGGCTCTGACGGATGAAGTGCCGCAGGCGGAAATGGCGAGGCCCGGAATCGAACCGGGGACACCATGATTTTCAGTCATGTGCTCTACCGACTGAGCTACCTCGCCCGGATGCCGGCGAGTAGCTAACGGCCACCCACCGGAGCGACGAATACTACCGTTGGCGGCCTAACCCGCCCCGCCCAGCAGCGCCTCCATGAAGGCCTGCTGCTCACGTTCGAACAGCGCTCCCCAGACGCTCTCGCGCTCGACCAGGATGCGTCGCTTGGTCTCCATCACGGCGACGCGTGGCGCCGCGGCGATCGCATGCGCCAGCTCAAGCGCGCTGTCCAGCAGCTGCGGCTGCGGATGCACGGCGGTCACGACGTTGCGCCGAAGCGCCTCCTCGGCGTCGATCACGCGGCCCGTAAGGCAAAGCTCCCTGGCGAGCAGCGGGTCGAGCGCGGCTCGCGCCGCCGCGTAGGCGGGCGGGATCCCCGCGGGCAGCTCGGGGAAGCCGAAGCGCGCGCTGTCGGCGGCGAGCCGCAGGTCGCAGGTCAGCGCAACCGCGAACCCACCCGCGACGGCGGGGCCGTTGACGGCGGCGACGATCGGCTTCGGGAATCGCCCCAGGGTGTCGAAGGCAGCCGTGCTCGACTCGACCAGCAACCTGCGGTTCTCCTCGTCGCCGCCGAACTGCCCGGTGTCCATGCCGGAGCAGAACACGGTGCCGGCACCGGTGAGGATCAGGCAGACGACCGCTTCGTCCTCGGCGAGCCGTTCGAGCGCCGCCGCCACCTCGAACCTCAACTCGATCGAGAGGGCGTTGCGCTTTTCGGGGCGGTTGAGCGTCAGCAGGGCCACCTCGCCCTGCCGCTCGACCAGCAGCGGCTGCGTCATGTGCTGGAGACTAAGAGAGACGCGCCCACCTTGCGTGGGCGATCAGCGCCCGGCTTGCGTGCGTTACGAGTAGGCGTCCCAGGCCAGCAGCAGCGGCAGCGGGTCGATCGGCTTGCCGCCGCTGTACCAGGGCCCGTTCCAGATCTCGAAGTGCAGGTGGGGGCCTTCGGATCCGCCCGTGTTGCCGACGTTCGCGATCTGCTGTCCGGCCTGTACCGCGGCGCCCTTGGCGACCAGCAGGCTTCCCTGCTGGAGGTGCATGAAGACGTAGTTGTAGGGCTCGTTGTTGCCCGCGAGCACGAGGTAGTAGCCCGCTCCGCTCGCCTGATAGGCGCGCCAGGTGATGACGCCGGCGTATGGAGCGACGACGGGAGTCCCCTGGGCCGCCGCGATGTCCTGGCCCTGGTGGATGTGGCCGGTGCGCCTTGCTCCGAAGCGGGAGTCTGCGCCGCCGAGGTCGTGAGCGCCGCCGACCGGGAAGCGGTGATCGCGAGATCCCACGGCTGCCGGTTGCGGGATCGCAGGCGTTCCGGCGATCGTGCGCGAGCTTCGCACCAGCCGGTAGCCGTCGGGATCGACCGCGGTGAGACGGAACTTGTAGCTCCCCTGCGGTGTCATCTTCCTTGCGTCGGCTGCACTGAGGTTGAAGGTCTGCGACGTGCCCGTCCGCTTGCGGCCGAGGCTGTAGCGACGCAGCGCACCGTGGCCCAGCTGCACGAGCGCGAGTCGCACGCGCACGTAGCGCGAGCGGTCGTTGACCTGATACGTCACGGTGGGTGCCGTGCTGGACGCGACCACGGTCGTCTTCGAAACCTGGAACGAGGCCAGCACCGGCCGGCCAGCGCGCCTTCGCTGGGCGCGGGCCTGCTTGCGGGTCTCGGGGCCGCCGCTGTAGTCGGTGCCACCACTGGGGCTGGTCGAGGTTGGGCCGGTCGTCCCGGCGGTGCCGGTCGACCCGGTCGTGCCGGGGTTGAAAAGCGTCGAGCCACCGCTCTCTGCGCGGGTGGCGGCCGGCGCGGCAAATGCCGTCGTCCAGGCTGCCGCCAGCACGAGCAGCACAACGAACGTCCTAGTAGGTGAAGTCCCTTTCACGATCCCTCCGACGGCCCCCCCAATGGGGCCTATATATCCGTGATCGGAAGGGCGCAAGGGCTCCTTTAGCCGCCTGCGGGCTCCCCGGCGTTTCGTCCAGTTTCGGCCGTTCAGGGCCGCCAGACCCTGAAAAATCCCTGCTAGGGGGCCTGCTCGGAAAGTTCGCCAGGGAACGGCGAGGCGCCCGGGGCCGCCAGGCAAGGACGCAGGGAGACCCTGTACTGGTCAGTACAGGGTCGACCGAGGACGCCGTTCCCGGTGAAACGTTTTGAGAAGGGCTGCTAGGGAGCCAATTTCGCCGCCGTGGCCACCGCCTGCGCCGGGTCCTCGGCGTAATGCACCTCGCCTGGCAGCTCGGCCGCGTGCTCCAGCCTCCAGCCCGCCAGCAGCACCACCGGGCGCCCGAGCACGCCGGCGAGGCCGATCTCCGACAGCGTGCCCCATTTTCCGCCCACCGCCACCACGACGTCGCCCGACGCGACCACGGAGAGGTTGCGGGCATAGCCGACGCCGGTGACGATCGTGACGTTCGCGTATTCGTTTGCGCGCGAGCGATCGACCCCCGGCAGCAGGCCGATCGCCAGGCCGCCCGCTTCGCTGGCGCCGCGGGAGGCCGCCGCCATCGCCCCCTGCTCGCCGCCGGTGACGACCGTGAAGCCCTCGCGCGCAAGGCCCGCGCCGACGTCGTAGGCGAGCGTCTCCGTCTGCGCGTCCGTTTCGGCGGGGCCGATCACGGCCGCGTAGCGGCGCCGGCCGCTCAACGCGCCTCTGCCGCCGACATCGAGCCCATCAACTCCAGGGCTCCGCGCTTGTGGAGTGGCTCATTCAGGTTGCCGCACTTCGGCGACTGCACGCAGGAGGGACAACCCGAGCTGCAGCGGCACTCGCCGATCAGACGGCGCGCGTCGCCCACCAGCCGCTCGAAGCCCTCGTAACCCACTTTCGTGATGCCCACTCCTCCGGGGTGGCCGTCGTAAATGAAGATCGTCGGCCTGCCGGTCTGGTGGTGATAGTTCGTGGACAGCCCCCCGATGTCCCAGCGGTCGCACATCGCGATCAGGGGCAGCACGGCGATCTGGGCGTGCTCGGTCGCATGCAGGGACCCGAGCAGCACGTCGAGCGGCAGGTCTCCGAGCAGCTCGTCCGGAAGCTCGTACCAGAGCGCCTGGGTGACGAAGTTCTGCTCCGGCAGGTCGAGCGTGTGGAGATCGATCACCTCGTGATCCGAGAGGCGCTTGCGTTGAAAAGCGACGACCTCCTGGGTGACGGAGACGATCCCGAACCGCAGCGCCACGCCGAGCACATCCCTGCTCTCTTTTATCTCCTCGATGAAGGTCTCGGTCTCGATCTTCGGCTGCGTGTAGTAGTCGCCGTCGGCGGGCTGCACGATCGCGCGCCTGTGTTCGATGTCGAGCTCGTCGACCTCGTAGGGCTCTCCCAGGTGCAGGTAGATCGCACCCGGGTGGACGGTGGAGAAGGCACGCTCCGCCTCGACGAAGCCCAGCAGCTCCCCCTCCGAGGCGTCGACGACCGTGAAGCTGTCTGGCGAGGCCGAGCGGAGCGAGATCGCGGCCGCCGGGAAGCCGGCCCTGCGCGGCAGGTAGCGGCCGTTTCGCTCGCGTAGCTCGCCCGCGGACACCAGCCGTTTTGCGTACTGCTCGAAGTCGGCGCCGAGCGTGCCGGCGTCGTCGGCTTCGAGCGGCGCCTCGTACGCCGCCGCCACCAGGTGGCGCATGTAGATCGTCTCGGAGCTGTGGTCGAGGATCGCCGACTCGACGGGACGGCCGAGGAACTCGTCCGGGTGGCGGCAGAAGAACTGGTCGAGCGCGTCGTCGCCCGCGACGTAGAGAGCGAGCCCGTGGCGCTCACGCCGGCCGGCCCGGCCCCACTGCTGGCGTAGGCTCGCCACGGTGCCCGGGAAGGTGACCGAGATCGCCGCGTCCAGGTGCCCGATGTCGATGCCCAGCTCCAGCGCGCTGGTGGCGACGACCCCGAGCAGATCACCCGTGGCAAGGCGCTGCTCTATCTCGCGTCGCTGCTGCGGCGTGTAGCCGCCGCGATAGGGGGTAATCCGCTCGCTCAGGCCGGCGGTCGCGTCCTTCTGATCCAGCCGCGCGCGCGCGAACTGGTAGATCAGCTCGGTGGCGCGGCGGCTGCGGGTGAAGCAGATCGTGCGCGTGCCGGTGCCGATCAGGTCCGCGAACAGACCGGCCGCCTCCGACAGGCTCGACGCTCGCCGGCCGCTGTGCTCGTCTAGTAGAGGCGGATTGCACATCACTACCTGGCGGCCGCTGCGCGGCGCTCCGTCGCGATGGATGAGCTGGAAGTCGAGGCCGGTCAGGTTCTCGGCCAGCTCCTGCGGGTTCGCGATCGTCGCCGACGTCAATACGAAGCGCGGCTCCGTCCCGTAGGCGCGCGCGATCCGGCGCAGCCTGCGCAGCACGTTCCCGACGTGGGATCCGAAGACGCCGCGATAGATGTGCGCCTCGTCCACGACCACCAGCGCCAGGTTGGCCAGGAAGTCGCCCCAGTTGTCGTGGTGGGGCAGGATGCCGACGTGCAGCATGTCCGGGTTGGTTAGCACCAGGTTGGAGCGCCGCCGGATCGCCGTGCGCTCCTCCTTGGGCGTGTCGCCGTCGTAGATCGCGTGGCGCAGGGCCGGCGTTCGCAGCTCCGACAGCCGCCGCGCCTGGTCCTGGGCGAGGGCCTTGGCGGGGTAGAGGTAGAGCGCCCTCGCGCGCGGGTCGCAGGAGAGCATGTGCAGCACGGGCAGGTTGAAGCAGAGCGATTTGCCGCTCGCGGTGCCGGTGGTGACGATCGTGTTGCCGCGCGTCATCACGCTTCGCCAAGCCTCGGCCTGGTGCGAGTAGAGCGAGCCGATGCCGGTGCGCGCGAGGGCGTCGCGCACGTCGGGATGCAGCTCGTCCGGTATCTCAACCGGGCTGGCCTCGTGTGGATCCTCGAACGTGCTGCCGACCAGCCGCTCGTCCTCGCCGGCCATCAGGCCCTCGAGTGCGGACGACCACCCGTCCTGTTCGAGGCCGGGCTTCGCTAGGGTGCCGTCGGATCGCTGGGCGGGGTTCACGCGGTCTTACGAGCGTACTTGGGCGCAATGGGCATGGCGGCAACGCGACAGCCTCAGCAGGCCGACCAGGTCGAGCGCTGGTTCGAACGGCGGTCATACGACCATGCCCGCTACTCCGACGTTGATTCTCTCATCGCCCGGAAGCAGGAGCTGGAGGTCACCGTGACAGCGATTCTGCCCGCGCGCCGTGTGGCCGCGACGATCGGTCCGGTCCTCGATGCGCTGCACGGGCTGAACCGGCGCGCGCCGCTGCTGGACCAGATCGTCGTCGTCGACGCCCGCTCCGACGACGGCACGGCGGAGATCGCGAGGGTTCATGGAGCCGAGCTGCATTTCGAGGACGAGCTGCTGCCGCGGCTGGGCCCTGTGCTCGGCAAGGGCGACGCGATGTGGCGGGCGCTCTCGGTTGCGCGCGGCGACCTTGTGCTCTATCTCGACTCCGACAGCTCTGACTTCCGGCCGCACTTCGTCTCGGGCCTGCTCGGCCCGCTGCTGAGCGAGGAGTCCGGGAAGGCAGGGGTGCGCTTCGTGAAGGGCCTCTACAGCCGCCCGTGGACCGACGGACGCCAGGTCAGCCCCGACGGCGGCGCCCGCGTCACCGAGCTGACGGCGAAGCCGCTGCTCAACCTGCACTTCCCCGAGCTGGCGGGCTTTGCTCAGCCGCTGGCAGGCGAGGTGGCCGCTACGCGGGAGCTGCTCTGCTCGATCCCGTTTCTGACCGGCTACGCGGTCGAGATCGGGATGCTGATCGACGTGCTGGAGCGGGCAGGACTCGATGCGATGGCTCAGGTTGACCTCGGCAGCCGCAGCAACCGCAACCAGCCGCTGTTCGCGCTCGGCAAGATGGCGTTCGCCGTGCTGAGGGCCGTGGAGCTGCGACGCGCGGGAGCGGGACCGGTGAGCGACTCGAACCGGCACGGCGGGGTGGGCGACGTGGACCGGCACGGCGCCGCGGTCGACGCCGACCGGCACGGCGCCGCGGTCGACGCCGAGCAATACGTGCACGCGATCCGCTCGGTCGACGATCTTCGCCTCGAGCGCTCGCGGGTCGAGCTGGTCGAGCGCCCGCCGATGGCCACCGTGCTCGACGGCGGCGCACGCGGGTAGCCTTCGCCGCCGTGCCGCTGCGCTGCGTCTACACGGACCTCGACAACACGATGCTCGGCAAGGGCGCGTCGCTACTGCGTGACGCCGAGGGCCGGTTCTCGCTGCGTGCCGTTCGCGCGCTCGAGGCCTGCGACAGAGCCGGGGTCGAGGTGGTGGTGAATTCCGGACGGCGCAAGGCGCAGGTGTACGAGGACGCGCGCCTGATCGGTCAGCCCTCCTACATCTACGAGATGGGGTGCGGGCTGCACGACAGCGGCGAGGAGGTGTTCCTGACCGGTGACCTGAAGCCGCCTCCCGAGCGCACCGTCTACCGTCAGATCGAAGAGGCGGGAGCGCCCGCGTTGCTGCTGCGGGAGTTCGAGGGCCGGCTGGAGTACCACGACCCCTGGCATCTCGACCGCCACTTCTCCCACCTCTTCCGCGGCGAGGTCGACCTCGAGCAGGTGGGCGCCCTGCTCGCCGAGCACGGTCTCGGCTATCTGCGACTGGTCGACAACGGCATCACCGGCCGCCGCTCCGATGCCCTGCGCGCGGAGACGGTCCACACCTATCACCTGATCCCGGCGGCGGCCGGCAAGGCGAACGCCGTCGCCGCGCACATGCGCCGCCGCGAGCTCGCGCCCGAGGACTGCATCGCGATCGGCGACTCGCGGGGTGATCTCGAGGTGGCGTCGGTCGCCGGTCGCTTCTACCTGGTGTCCAATGCGCTCGAGCGAGACCCCGACGTGCTCTTGGGCCTGGACGACGACACGCGCTCGAAGGTGACCGTCACCGAGGAGCCGATGAGCCACGGCTTCTACGAGGCCGTGGTCAGCTCGCTCGTCTGAGCGCACGCGGCATCGAAAGCCCCGCCTCCGGTTGCGAGATACTTGGCCGCGATGTCGGAACAGAACGTGGAAAGCGCCCGCCAGGCTTTCGAGCATTTCGTCGCGACCGGTGAGCCGCAGTGGGAGACGATCGGTACAGACATCGAGGTCTACGACCACGACATCCCGGACGCGGGCACGTATCGGGGCCACCAGGGCTATCTCAGTTGGCTGGCGGACTGGGGCGAAGCGTGGAGCGAGTTCAACCTGGAACCCGAGCGCTGGATAGATGCAGGGGACAAGGTCGTTTTCATCTTTCAACTGATGGCTAAGGGAAGGGGAAGCGGCATCGAGGTCAAGAGACGGGACGCGATGGTGTTCGCCATCCGGGATGGCAAACAGGTCAGGCTCGACTACTACAACAACGAGGCCCAAGCCCTCGAAGCCGCGTGGCCGTCGGGGTAGGCGTAAGAGCTCTTAAAGGTCACGGTCGCAGCAGTTTCGCGAGGCGCCGGGCGGCGTGCTGCACGTCGTCGGCCGTTGCGACGCTCGACTCCGCGGCCGCGGCCTGGACCTCGATGTTGAGCAGCCGCTTCTCGAAGGCGTCCATCGCGTCCGCGCCCACGACCGCATAGCACGGCACGCCGCTTTGGCGGCAGCGTGTCGCCACCTCGAACAGCGCCTTTCCATCCAGGGTCTGGTGGTCGAGGCGTCCCTCGCCGGTGACGACGACGAACGACTCGCGCATGCGGGAGTCGAAGCCGACCGTGTCCAGCACCAGCGTCGCGCCAGGGCGTAGCTCGGCGCCGGCGAACGCCCACAGGCCGCCCGCCAGGCCGCCCGCCGAGCCCGCCATCGGCTCGGCCGCGGGGTCGCGCTTGCTGGTTCGGCGTGCCAGGCGAGCCCAGTCCACCAGACGCTGCTCGATCTGCTCCACCTCCTCCGGCGTAGCGCCCTTCTGGGGCGCGTAGGTCCGCGCCGCGCCGCTCGGCCCGCAGAGCGGATTGCGGACGTCGCTGGCGACCGACAGCTTGACGCCGCGAAGGCGTGACCGCAGCAGCTTCAGGTCCGCACGGGTCTTCGTGAAGCCCGCGCCGAGCGCCTCCAGCGCCCCGCGGCCGCCGTCACTGGTTGCGCTGCCGCCCGCCGTCACGATCACGTTTTGCGCCCCGGCCTCCAGCGCCGCCAGGATCAGCTCGCCGGTGCCTCGGCTGGTCGCGCCGACGGGGTCGAGCTCGCCGCCCGAAAGCCGCCACAGCCCCGATGCCTGCGCCATCTCGACCACAGCCGTGCTGCCGTCGCCGACCAGGCCGAAGGCCGCGGTCACGGGCTGCCCGAGGGCGTCGGAGGCCGGCGCGCTCACGATGCGCCCGCCGAGCGATCGAACCAGCGCCTCGAGCGAGCCCTCGCCGCCGTCGGCGATCGGCAGCAGCTCCACGCGCTCGATGCCGCCGTCCAGCAGCCCCCGCCCGATCGCCTCGGCCACGTCCCGAGCGGACAGCGTTCCCTTGAACTTGTCCGGCGCCACCAGCACCGGGCGCGCGTCCTTCACTTCGACCCGGCGAGCGCCTGCTCGAACGCGTGGCGCGCCTGCTCGCCGAAGACCGCGAACACGATCCGCCCGAGGCCGCTTCCCGCGGCCAGGTGCTCGCGCACCTCCTCGACCTCGATGCGCGCCGCGTCGTCGACCGGGAAGCCGCCGACGCCGGTTCCGAAGGCGACCAGCGCAAGCGAGCGGGCGCCCAGCTCGTCGGCCTTGCGCAGCGTGCTGCGGGTGGCGCTGCGAATCGCCTCGGCGGAGGTTGGGCCGCCGAGCTTCATCGTGGCGGCGTGGATGACCCAGCGAGACGGCAGCTTCCCGGCGCCGGTCTCGGTCGCCTCGCCGAGTGCTATCGGAGCCTTGCGGTCGCTCTCGTCCTGAATCGAGCTCCCTCCGGCGCGCACGATCGCTCCCGCCACACCTCCGCCGTGTCTGAGCTGGGTGTTGGCCGCGTTGGCGATCGCGTCCACATCGAGCTTGGTCACGTCGGCCTCGAGCACCTCCACACGAGCTCGCGAGGCTTGTTCGTTCATGCTCGCAAACCCCGCGGAGTGGGCCGTTAGCCCGGCGCCGCCGTGCGGTTCATGATCACGCGCAGCATCCTGTCGGCGAGCTTCGGCGAGATGCCGTGCGTGATTCGCAGCAGGCGCGTGATCGGTGGGACGTAGAGGGCGCTGCGCTCGTTCTCGACCGCGGCGACGATCTCGCGCCCGACTCTCTCGGGCTGGATCGCCGCGCCGGGCCGGTACCACTCCGGCATGCGGTCGTGCTCACGGTCGTCGTCGTGCAGCTGCGTCTTGACCTCGCCGGGATAGACGCCGGTAACTCCCACGCCCGTACCGGCCAGCTCGTGCCGCAGTGCCTCCAGGAATCCCTTCTGCGCCGCCTTGGTGGCGCCGTACACGGCAGCCGACGGGAACGATCGGTGAGCGGCGGCGGAGGAGACGATCACGATCCAGCCGCTGCCACGCTCGAGCATCTGCGGCAGCGCGGCCGATACCGTGTAGACGGTGCCGAGCCAGTTGACCCGCGTCATGCGCTCGGCCTCCTCGACCGGCAGTTCCCGGAAGGGCCCGTACCAGGCGATGCCGGCGTTGACGATCACTGCGTCGATGCCGCCGGCCTGCTCGGCGAAGCTCGCGACCGCGCCCTCGACCTCCTCACGAGACCCCACGTCGGCGGGCAGGGGGATCGCACTTGCGCCCCGGCCGCTCAACTCCGCGGCCTGCGCCTCCAGCTGCTTGGCGCTGCGAGCGACGAGGCCGACGGTGCAGCCGCGCTCGGCGAGCTGCTCCGCGGTGGCGCGGCCGATGCCTCGTGAGGCGCCGGTCACGAGAACCCGTGTTTCGGGACCGAGCCGCACGGGCGGCAGGATATCCCCAACTCACCAGCGCGGGACCGCCGACTTAGTAGGCTGAGACCATGGGCCACGAGCACGCGACGATCGCCGAGGAGGAGTACCTCCAGACCATCTACTGGCTGATGGAGGCGGGCCTGCCGATCACCGGCGCCAACATCGCGCGAGCGATGCAGCTCTCCCCGCCGACGGTGCACGAGATGCTCCGCCGGCTCGAGCAGGACGGCTACATCGCGCGCGCCGACGACAAGTCTCTGCGTTTCAGCCCCGACGGCCAGAAGCACGCCGAGGCGATCGTTCGCCGCCATCGTCTGATCGAGCGCTTCCTGACCGACGTGGTGGGCGTCGCGTGGGACGACGTGCACGAGGAGGCTGAGCGCTTGGAGCATGCGATGTCACCGGTGTTCGAGAGCTGGATGGTGTCGTCGATCGGCGAGGCCAAGACCTGCCCTCATGGCCACCCGATCGATCCCGGCAACCGCGAGCCAGGGGTTCCGCTGGCCGACGTCGAGCAGGGTGCCGACGTCGAGGTGCTGCGCTTCGAGAACGAGGCCGAGGACGTGCTGCACTACCTCAAGGAGTCGGGCCTGTTCCCCGGCCTGCGCGGCAAGGTCTCCGACCTGAACGGGGACGAGGTCGCGATCGAGGCCGACGGCAGCACGCTGACGGTCACCCGCAGCGTCGCCGAGACCGTTTCGGTCAAGGCCGATCCGTCACCGCCGCCGCGCACCGCGCTGCCCGAGCAGCTGGTGCTGGGCCGCGACCGCTACGGTCGCTAGCGCCCTCGTCAGCGCTGGGGCGCAGGCGTCTTGAGGCTCGCGAGCGCCGCTGCCAGCCGGCGCACGCCCTCGGTGACCTGCTCCGGCGTCACGGCGGAGAAGGCCAGTCGCAGCGCGTTGTGCCCGCCCTCGAGCATGAAGTCGGCGCCCTTGACGAACGTCACCCCGCGCTCCTCGGCAGCGGTCAGCAACAGCGCCGTGTCGACGTCCTCGGGCAGCTCGACCCACAAAAAGTAGCCGCCCTCGGGCACGACGAAGCGTGCCTCGTCGCCGAACTCGGCGCGCAGCGCGGACGTCAGTGCGTCACGGCGGTCGCGCAGGGAGCGCTTGACGGTCGCGATCGACTTGTCGATCGCGCCGCTGATGCAGAACTCGGCGACGATCGCCTGCGCCAGCATGTTGGGCGAGATGTAGGTGTTGACCGCCGCGCGCTGGATGGCGGCGATCACGTCGGTGGGCCCGACCAGGTAACCGACCCTGACTCCTGGGGAGATCGTCTTGGAGAACGAGCTCGCGTAGATGACGCGCTGCTGGCTGTCGAGTGACAGCATCGTCGGCAGGTCCTCACCCTCGAAGCGCACGTCACGGTAGGGGTCGTCCTCGAAGATCAGGAAGTCGTGGATGCCCGCCAGCTCCAGCAGTCGCTCCCGCTTCGCCAGCGACAGCGTGCAACCGGCGGGGTTGTGGAAGTTGGGAATGGTGTGGATGAACGCCGGGCGGGCGCCCCGCTCGAGCTCGGCCTCCAGCGCGGTCACGTCGACGCCGTCGTCCTCGAGCGGGACGGGCAGCAGCTGCGCGCCGCGCTCTCGCAGCGCCAGCAGCGTGCGGTCGTAGGACGGCGCCTCGACCACGACAGTTTCGCCGTCGCCGAGCAGATGGTCGAACAGCATGATGCCTGCCTCCAGCGAGCCGTTGCCGACCAGCACCCGCGCCGGCTCGACGGCGTGGCGCTCGGCGATCCAGTCGCGCAGGGCGGGGTAGCCGGAGCCGGGCCCGTACGACAGCGCGCCCGCCGGGTCCTTGCGAAGCGCTGCGTCGGCGGCCTGCCGCAGATCCTCGGCAGGCATGATGTCGGCGCTGGGCGCGCCGCGGGCAAAGGAGATCGTCGCGGGCATCTGCCCCGAGGATATAGGTGTCAGCGCTTGGCCCCGACCCGCTCGGCGGCCATGCGCGCCGCCTCGGTCGGGTTGCGGCCCACCGGCACGCCGCGGGCCTCGAGCGCGTCGGCCTTCGCCTGCGCCGTGCCGGACGAGCCGGAGATGATCGCTCCGGCGTGGCCCATCCGCTTGCCGGCCGGCGCGGTGAAACCCGCGATGTAGGCAACGACCGGCTTCGAGATCTCGCGCTCGATGAACTCGGCGGTGCGCTCCTCCTCGTCGCCGCCGATCTCACCGACCATCACGATCAGCTCGGTCTGCTCGTCCTGCTCGAACAGCGTCAACGTGTCGATGAAGGAGCTGCCCACGATCGGATCTCCTCCGATGCCGACAATGGTCGAGTTGCCGACGCCGAGCTGAGCCAGCTCGTTGCCGATCTGGTAGGTCAGGGTGCCGGAGCGTGATACCAGCCCGACGCCGCCCTCGGAGAAGAAGTGGGCCGGAATGATGCCCACGTTGGCCTTCCCCGGTGAAAGCACGCCCGGGCAGTTGGGACCGATCAAGCGCGAGCCGGTGTGCCGGATGTGGTTGTACAGCCCGAGCATGTCGTGCGCCGGGATGCCCTCGGTGATGCAGATGACGGTCTCGATGCCGGCGTCGACCGCCTCGTAGACGGCGTCCGCGGCGAGCGGCGGGGGAACGAACACCATCGAGGTGTTGGCGCCGGTCTCGTCCACGGCCTTCGAGACGGTGTCGAAGACGGGCACGCCCTCGACGTCCTGCCCGCCCTTGCCGGGGGTCACGCCCGCGACCAGGTCGGTGCCGTACTCGCGGTTGCGCAGGCCCTGGAAACGGCCCTCGCGACCGGTCAGGCCCTGTACTACCAGCTTGGTGCTCTCGTCGACGAGGATTGCCATCGCCTCAGGTCTCCTTGCTCAACCTGACCGCCATCTCGGCGGCCTCGAGCATCGTCTCGGCCGGGTGCAGCTCGGGCCTGTTGGCCTCGCGCAAGATCCTGCGGCCCTCTTCGTCGTTGGTGCCGTCGAGGCGCACCACGATCGGCACCTCCACCTTGATCTGGTCCAGCGCCTGGAGGATGCCTTTGGCGACCTCGTCGCCGCGCGTGATGCCGCCGAAGATGTTGAACAGCACGGCCTTGACCTTGCTGTCGGAGAGCAGCACCTCGAGCGCCTGCACGATCTCCTCGGCCTTGGCCCCACCGCCGACGTCGAGGAAGTTGGCCGCCTGGCCGCCTGCCTGAGCGACGACGTCGAGCGTCGACATCACGAGGCCGGCGCCGTTGCCGAGGATTCCGATCTCGCCATCGAGCTTGACGTAGGTGATGCCACGCTCGTGCGCCATCCGCTCCTGCGGGTCCTCCGCCGAGGGGTTGCGCAGCTCGGCGAGCTCGGGATGGCGGGGAAGGGCGTTGTCGTCGATCGAGACCTTGGCGTCGAGCGCCATCACGTCGCGGTCGGCGGTCACGATCAACGGGTTGACCTCGACCAGCATCGCGTCCGCGCCCTCGAACACCTCGTAGAGCTTTGCCAGCATCGCTCCCGCCGGGCGGATCACGTCCGCGTCGATGCCGCTCGCGAAGGCGAGTCGGCGACCGTAGAAGGGTCTGAAGCCCACCAGCGGGTCGACGTGCACACGGGCAATCGCGTCGGGATGCTTCTCGGCGACCTCCTCGACGTCCATCCCGCCCATCGAGGACAGCATCACGAGTGGCTTCTTGGCGCTGCGGTCGAAGACCACGGCCGCGTAGTACTCGGCGGCGATGTCGGACGCGCGCTCGACCCAGACCTCGTGCACCGTCAGGCCGCGGATGTCCATGCCCAGGATGTCGCGGGCATGCTGCTCCGCCTCGTCGGCGTCGGCGGCGAGCTTGATGCCGCCCGCCTTGCCGCGGCCGCCGATCTGGACCTGGGCCTTGACGACGACCGGGAAGCCCAGGCTCTCGGCCGCTTCGCGGGCCTGCTCCGGCGTCGTTGCAGGACGGCCCTCAGGCACGGGGACGCCGTGCCGAGCGAACAGCTGCTTGCCCTGATATTCGAGAAGGTCCAAGCCCTAGGCCCCTGCAAAAGCCGCCCCGAGGCGGCCACCGGCATATATTTCCTGGTCCGCGGCTACCCTTGCCGCCGCAGAGCCACGCTGGCCGGCGGCGCTGGACGCTATCAACAAAAGCGACAGAGACGGAGAGAAGTGCCCCTACCAAAGAAGATCACTTTCATCAGCCTCGAGGTCTACGGGACCCTTATCGACTGGGAGTCCGGCATCTACAAGGCGTTCCAGACCGAGGCCGAGAGGGACGGCTTCACGATCGACCGTGACCAGCTGATCCCTCTCTTCCTGGAAACCCAGCGCGAGATCATGGCCGGCTCCTACGAGCTCTACGCCGAGGTCCTGCGCCGGACCGCGGTCCGCGTGGCCCACGAGCTGGGCTGGGAGCTGGAGCCCGTGCGCTCGAGCTTCCTGCCCAACAGCATCCCGTCCTGGCCGCCCTTCAGGGACACCAACGCGCTGCTCGACCGGCTCAAGAAGAAGTACCAGATCGGGCTGATCTCGAACATCGACGACAAGCTGCTCGGCGCCACGCGGCGCCACTTCAGGTCCGACTTCGATCTCGTCGTGACCGCGCAGCAGGTGCGCAGCTACAAGCCCGAACCGGCGCACTTCAAGGAGACGCAGCGGCGCCACGGCGGCAAGCAAGGTTGGGTCCACATCGCGACCAGCCTGCACACCGACGTCCTGCCCGCGCTGAAGCTCCGCATCCCGACGATCTGGGTCAACCGCAAGAAGGAGCAGTTCGAGGGCAACAAGAAGCCGGACGCCGAGGTCAAGGACCTGCGCGCGGCGGTAACGATGCTGAAGGCCTAGCGCCTAGCGAAAACCGGCCTGAGCCCCGGTTTCCGCGTCAGCCCACGGTGCTCCCCGTTTTCGCGCCTAAGCGAAAACGGGCTTTATCTAATGACGGCGATCGCGTCGCCGGTGCCGATCGCGCCACCCTCGGCGACGTTCAGCTGCTCGACCTTGCCTGAGCGGTGAGCGGTGATCTCGTTCTCCATCTTCATCGCCTCGATCACGCAGATCAGGGCTCCCGACTCGACCTCCTGGCCCTTCTCGACGTTCACGCGCAAGATCGTTCCCTGCAGCGGTGAGATCAAGGTCTCGGAGGAGGCGTCCTGCCCACCCGCTCCGCGGGCACGCTCGCGCCGGGGCGGCTTGCGCAGGCCGGCGGAGTTGGGGGATCCGTGGCCACCGTCCGACGGTGGCCCGATCACCTTGACGTCGAACCGGCGGCCGGAGACCTCGACCGTGTAGTCGCGCTCGACCTTCTCCTCGTCCTCATCCTCTTCATCGGCTGCCGCGGAAACCTCGGGCGCTAGTGACTTGAGCCACTTCGGGTCTTCCACCAGGTCGCGGCATGTCTCGCCGCGTTGCCACTGCTCCGAGCGCAGCAGCGCCTTGTGGAACGGGATCAGCGTCGTAAGGCCCTCGATCTCGAACTCGTCCAGCGCGCGCAGCATCCGGGCCGTGGCCATCTCGCGGCTGGTACCGCCGACGATCAGCTTGGCGACCATCGGGTCATATAGGGGGCTGACCTCGGAGCCCTCCTCGACCCCTGAGTCGACGCGCACGCCCGGGCCGCCGGGCTCGCGGTATCCGGTGATCCTCCCCGGTGCCGGAGCGAACTTCTTGTGCGCGGCCTCCGCGTTGATGCGGCACTCGATCGCGGATCCGCGGATCATCACCTCGTCCTGGGCGAACGAGATCGGCTCGCCGGCGGCGATCCTCAGCTGCTCCTGCACGATGTCGATCCCGGTCGCGACCTCGGTCACCGTGTGCTCGACCTGCACGCGGGTATTCATCTCGAGGAAGAAGTACTCGCGCTCGCCGTCGTGCTCCGCGAGCAGTCCCTCGATCGTGCCGGCCGAGCGGTAGCCGATGGCGCGCGCCGCGTCGATCGCGATCTTGCCGATGCGCGATCGAAACCCCGGGTCAACGGCGGGCCCCGGTGTCTCCTCGATCAGCTTCTGGTGGCGGCGCTGGACAGAGCAGTCGCGCTCCCCGAGGTGCACCACGTTGTCGTGGGCGTCCGCGAGCACCTGCACCTCGACGTGACGCGGATCCTCCAGGTAACGCTCCAGGTAGACGGTCGGGTCGGAGAAGAACTTCTCTCCCTCGCGGCTCGCGCCCTCCATCGCCTTCTCCAGCTCGTCCGCGGTCATGGCGACTCGGAATCCCTTGCCGCCACCGCCGCCGGCGGCCTTGACGGCCACCGGGTAGCCGATCTGCTTGGCCGCTTTGCGCGCCTCGGCCAGGGTTGAGACGGGCTCGGTCGTGCCGGGGACGATCGGGACGCCGGCGGCGCTCATGATCGCGCGCGCCTTCGTCTTCGATCCCATCGCCTCGATCGCCGCCGCAGGAGGCCCGACGAAGACGATGCCCGCCTTCTCGCATGCCTTCGCGAAGGGAGCGTTCTCGGCCAGGAAGCCGTAGCCGGGATGTATGGCCTCGGCGCCGGACTGGGCGGCCACCTCGAGGATCTTGTCCACGTTCAGGTAGCTCTCCGGCGCCGGCCCCGGGCCGAGCAGGAATGCCTCATCCGCCTTCCGAACGTGGGGCGCTTCCCGGTCGACCTCCGAGTAGACCGCTACGGAGCCGACATCCAATTCCTTCAGGGCACGGATCACACGCACTGCGATCTCGCCCCGGTTGGCTACGAGGACTTTGTCGAACATGAAGGGGGCGGGACTATAACGGCGGCAACGACGCTTCCCGCTCGCTCACAGCGGCGGCCCACCGTCCGGTGGACCCGCGGCGGTTGCCAACGGGCGAGAGCGGCGCATCAGGTACTGCACCAGCAGGGCCACCACCAACAGCGACGGTATCGACGCAATCAGGAACAGCGGTATGTCGACGTCAGCCTTGTTGAACAGGGCCAGCGAGGAGGTGATCAGGACCACACCCAGCGCCGCGCGCAGCAACCCCGTCGGGAGCCGGGCCGTGAGGTGACTGCCGATCCACACGCCCGGAATCGACCCGATCAGGATCGATCCGACCAGCCCGAAGTCGACGTTGCCGCCGACGATGTGAGCGATGCCGGCGGCCCACAGCAGGATCGCGGCGTGGAAGACGTCCGTACCGACCACTTGTCTCGGGGCCAGCCTGTATAGGGCGATCAGGAAGACCGCGATCAGCGTTCCGCTGCCGGCCGACGTGAGGCCGATCACAAAGCCCGTCGTGGCGCCGATCACCACCGCGGCCACCTTGTGGCGTCGCTCGAGCTCGAACGACTCTCGTTCGGCCTTGGCCACGTACGAGGCCAGCAGCGAGCGTACGAGCACGACCACGCCAACGAAGATCAGCGCGATCGCGAGCATCGTCAGGACGAGGTCGTCGAGCGAGTCGCCGTAGTGGTCGTGCAGGTACTCGATCACCCAAACGCCGGCGATGGCGGCCGGCACGCTGCCGGCGGCCAGCCACAACGCCAGGCCGACGTTCACGGTCCTGAGCTTGAAGTGGCGCCAGCCACCGACGGTTTTCGTCACGGCGGCGTACGCGATATCGGAGCCCACCGCAGTCACCGGCGCCGTGCCAAAGGCCAGTATCAATAGCGGCGTCATCAGCGACCCGCCGCCCATTCCCGTCATGCCTATGAGCATGCCGATGCCGAAACCGAACAGGATTAGCAACGGGTCCATGCCGAGGTACTGCTACTGGGCGACCGGCGCCGCCTCGCTCTCCATCGCCTCGATCAGAATGTCGGCCACCTCGGGGCGCGTGAACTCCTCCGGCGGGCGCCTGCCCTCCGTCAGCATCTCGCGAACCTTCGTGCCGGAGAGGAAGACACGATCCTCCGGTCCTGCCGGGCTCGTCTTGGTCGTTGCCATCCCCTTGGTGATCTTGCAGTAGAAGGCGTGCTCGAACATGAGCGGCTCGATCTCCAGATCGTGCGGGTCGAACTCGCCGAAGATGTGCTGCGCGTCGTAGGTCCCGTAGTAGTCGCCGACACCTGCGTGGTCGCGGCCGACGATGAAGTGCGTGCAGCCGTAGTTCTTGCGGATCAGCGCGTGGAAGATGGCCTCGCGTGGCCCGGCGTAGCGCATGGCGGCAGGGTTGATGGCGAGCAGCACGCGGTCCGAGGGGTAATAGCCCTCGATCAGAGCCTCGTAACAGCGCATCCTGACCGAGGCGGGAATGTCGTCGGACTTGGTATCGCCGACCAGCGGGTGGATGAAGAGCCCGTCCACGCCCTCGAGCGCCGCCTTGGTTATGTACTCGTGCGCCCGGTGGATCGGGTTCCGGGTCTGGAAGCCGACGATCGCCTTCCAGCCGCGCTCGGCGAACGCCTCACGCGACTCGGCGGGCGGCAGCAGGTAGGGCTGGAACGCCTCGGGATGGTCGGGAAGGTCGACGACCCTGACCGGTCCGGCGATGCACCTGGCGCCCTCTGCGCGCAGCACGGCGACGCCCGGGTGCTTGTCGTCGGTCGTGCGGTACACCCGCTCGGCCTCGCGCTCCACGTCGCGCTCGAACACCTCCTCGACGGTCAGCACGCCCAGCAGCCGGCCGTCGGGGCCGTGCAGGGCCAGCTGATCGCCCTGGGTGGCCTCGACGTCGCTCGCGAGCGTGACCGGGATACTCCAGGGAAGGCCGTCGGAGAGCCGCATCTCGTCGACGACGCGGCCCCAGTCGGCCAACCCCTGAAAGCCTCTCAGCGGGCTGAGGCCGCCGATCGCCATCAACTCCAGGTCGGCCGCCTGCTTCGACGTCAGCTCGACGCGCGCCAGCGAGCCGCCGAGCGAGACCAGCTCGTCTCGCTCGGCGCCGCGGGCGAGCAGGTCGACCAGCTCACCGCCGTGTGCAGAGATCGTCATCGCGCCCGCAAGCCTAGGTGACCGGATTCTGCGGGGATCGTGGAATCAGTCATCGGACCGCGGCCAGCCGCGGGAGTGCCGGTCACCCGAGTAGCCGCAGCGTTACTTCGCTTCAGCGGGGTGCAGCCCGCACTCGACCTTTTCCTGCCCGGCCCAGCGGCCGGCGCGGGGGTCCTCGCCTGGCATCACCTTGCGGGTGCAGTGGGTGCAGCCGATCGACGGGTAGTTCTGGTCGTGAAGCGGGTTGTAGGGGACGTCGTTGGCGTGGATGTACCCCCACACGTCCTTGAGCGTCCAGTCTGCCAGCGGGTTTGCCTTGACGAGCCCGAACTTCTCGTCCCACTCGACCTTCTTGGCGTTGGCACGCGTCGGTGCCTGGTCGCGGCGAACACCGGTGATCCAGGCGTCGACCGAGCCCAGCGCCCGCTTCAGCGGCTCGACCTTGCGAATCGAGCAGCACTTGTCCGGCGCGCTCTTCCAAAGCTCGTCGCCGTGCAGTTGGGCCTGCTCCTCGAGCGTGAGGTTGTGGAAGCGCTCGAATTCGAAGCCGTAGCGCTCGGTGAGCCTGTCGCGCGTCTCGTAGGTCTCCTTGAAGAGGACGTCGGTGTCGAGGTAGAAGGAGCGCGCGCCCGGCTCGATCCGGTGCAGCATGTCCAGCAGTACCGATTCCTCCTGCTGGAACGAGCAGGCGAGGAAGAGGCTGGGGTGGAAGTGCTCCACCATCCATTCCAGCGTCGCCTCGGGGCCTTGGGGCTCCAGCTCCAGGGCTACCTGGTCGAGCTCCTCGGGTGTCCAGACTTTCGTCGTCTCAGCAGTAGGCATAGTTTCGAAGTTCCCTTTCACCGTAGGGTGATGTTTACCCGCAGGAGCGGAAAATAGCACAATCCAGATTGGAATTAGGCCTTTTGGCTCTGGAAAGCGGGAACAGGGGCCGAGACGGCCGGCTGAGCGGGCGAGGGGGCTCGGCCGAGCCCCCTCGCCCGAGGTACTACTCGCTGACGCGATCGATCAGGAACGCGATCCGGACGTGGGCGCGCCACTCGGTGAGGTCGTCCCCCCGCAGCCCGGTCGAGACGACGTCCACCGCCTTGATGTTGCGGAGGCTCGACCGTGCCTCCTTGAGCGCCTGCTGAACCGCGTCGTCCGAGCTCTGGCCGGAGGTCCCGATCAACTCGATGATCTTTACGACCGCCATGCTCCTCCTCTTGTCGTTGGTTGAGTGCGCCTTTGCGGCGCAGGAAGGAGTCCCATTTCTATCTGGTTGCGGCGCGCGTGAACAGGGCGCTTCCCAATCGGGACGCCTGCGGGCCGATCGGTTGCAATCGGGCGTGGCCCATGATGGACTGAAAACGGAGGGCCAGAACAGTTCAAAGCGAGTGAGGAGGACGAAGGCCGATGGTGGACGCAGTCGTGGACAAGGCAGCACCGGAGCAGCTGCAGGGCCAGGGGTTTGCGGGTCAGTTGATCCAGCCGGGGGATGGGGAGTACGACTCGGCGCGCAGTGTCTTCAACGGCATGTACGACAGGCGGCCGGCGCTGATCGCCCGCTGCAGCGGCGTGGCCGACGTGATCGCGGCGGTTGGCTTCGCGCGCGACAACGAGCTCGAGATCGCGATCCGGGGAGGCGGCCATTCGGTGCCCGGCTATTGCTCCGTCGACGACGGCATCGTGATCGACCTGACGCGGATGAACGGCGTCGATGTCGATCCGGTGGCCCGCACGGCAAGAGCGCAGGCGGGGGCGACGTGGGGGCATTTCGACCGTGAGACGCAGGTCTTCGGCCTTGCGACGACGGGCGGCCGGATCACCACGACGGGGATCTCCGGCCTGACTCTGGGCAGTGGCAGCGGCTGGCTCGAGCGCAAGCACGGGTTCACCGTGGACAACCTGCTCTCGGCTCAGGTCGTGACCGCGAGTGGGGAGGTGGTGACGGCCAGCGAAGACCAGAACGAGGATCTGTTCTGGGGCCTGCGCGGAGGCGGCGGAAACTTCGGCGTCGTGACGTCGTTCGAGTACCGCCTTCATGAGCTGGGGCCGATCGTCGCCGGCGGGCTGCTGGCCTACCCGCGGGACGCCGCGCCGGAGCTGTTCCCTGCCTGGCGGGACCTGATGGCCGAGGCGCCCGACGAGCTGTGTGGTGCCTTCGCGTTCATTACAGCCCCACCCGAGGACTTCGTGCCCGAGGCGGTGCGCATGAAGCCGGCGTGCGGAGTCGTCTTCCTCTACGCGGGGGAGGTGGAGGAGGGCATGCGCGTCGCGCAGGACATGAAGGAGCGCTTCGGAGCCCCCACTCTGGACCTGGTGGCGCCGATGCCATATCTCGTGGTCCAGCAGCTGCTGGATGCCGGCAACCCCGCGGGTCGGCCGCAGTACTGGAAGTCCGACAACCTCGAGGAGTTGAGCGACGGCGCGATCGAGACCCTGATCACGCACGCCAATCGCATCTCGTCTCCGTTCTCTTCCCTGATCGTGGAGCCCAAGGGGGGAGCGATCCTCGCCGCTGACGAGGACGACGTCGCGCTGCCCGGCCGTGACGCAGCATGCACCTATTACGGCATCGCCCAGTGGGAGGACCCGGCCGAGGCCGAGGGGCACATGGCCTGGGCGCGCGAGCTGGGCGAGGCGATGAAGCCCTTCGCCCGCGGCGACGTCGCGCTCAACTTCGTCATGGACGAGGGCCAGGAGCGGGTCCAGTCGGCCTTCGGACCGGACAAGTACGCGCGCCTGGTCGCGCTCAAGGATCGCTACGACCCAGACAACCTCTTCCACCGCAACCAAAACATCAGGCCAAGCGGGCGCTGACCCGAGCCCGTCGGCCCAAAGCTAGCCCCAGGGAAGGGGGTCGCCCCACGACGTGGGCGCTTCCAGGCAAACGCCCTCGGCGAGCGCCGCGCGCTCCCACGGGCTCGCCGTCGCCTCCCCTACCGTCACGCCGGGCGCGGTGTCGTGCAGGAATTGCTCGAGGGCAGCGACGATCGCGGCGGCCTGCTCCGGGTCCGCACCGGGAGCGACGAGTTGCAGCGAGGGCCTGGGCGGGTGCCGCTTGCCGTTGGCCGTCATATCCTGCAAGTTATAGGAACACGAACGTGCCCCGGATAGCTGTTCTCGACCACGACACCGTGCTCGCCGCCGTCTCGCCGCAGGAGGCGATCGATCGCGTGCGCGAGGCGTTCGTGGCGTTTGCGCGCGACGAGTGGCAGATGCCGGCGAAGGTCTATCTCCCCAGCCCTCCCAACGGCGACTTCCGCGCCATGCCGGTGAGGGGGGAGGGGCTGGCGGCGCTCAAGTGGGTGACGTCCTTCCCCGGCAACCCGCGGCGCAACCTGCCGACGGTGACCGGGATCCTGCTGATCTCGGACGCCGACACCGGCCAGCCGGTCGCGCTCATGGACGCCCGCGCGGTGACCGCGCTTCGAACCGGCGCGGTGGCGGCTGTCGCGACGCAGGAGCTGGCCCGCGAGAACGCCCGCGAGGTGGGCCTGGTCGGTTGCGGCCTGCACGGCGCCTGGGTCGGTCGCTGCATGGTCGAGGCCGAGTACGGGCCGGGGGTCTGCTTCGACCCGGACCCCGACGCCGCGGGTGCGCTGGCGGCGGAGCTGGGCTGGGAGGTGGGCGACATCGGTGAGGCTCTGCAGCGCGACGTCGTCTGCGCGGTCACGCCGGGCGCCAAGCCGATGATCGGCGAGCATGGGCTGCGGGACGGTCAGCACCTGAACCTGCTCGGCGCCGACGGTGCCGGCAAGGCAGAGGCGACGATCGATGCGGTGGTCGCCGTGCTGCGGCGGGGGCGGCTGTTTTGCGACGAGTGGGAGCAGGCCTCACACGGAGGCGAGCTGACCGGCTCCGTTGCTGCCGGCATCGTGCGGCGTGAGCACGTCACCGAGCTGGGTCAGGTCTGCGCCGGGCTGGCCCCCGGCCGTGGCTCCGACTCCGAGCTGACGCTGTTCGACTCGACCGGCCTCGCGATCCAGGACCTGGCGATCGCGCTGGGAGCGCTCGAGGCGCTCGACGCCGGCTCGGCCAAGGCGCAGACAGTCGACCTCTAGCCCCGGCAGCGGCCTGGCCACTAGAGCGCTCCCTCGAGCTTGAGCAGGAACTCCTTCACCTCCGGGCCACCGCCGTAACCGCCGAGCGCGCCCCCGGTGCGGAGCACGCGATGGCAGGGGACCACGAGCGGCAGCGGGTTCGCGCCCAGCGCGTTGCCGGCCGCCCGCACCGCGCGCACGTTGCCGGCGGCGGTCGCCATCTCCCGGTAGGTGGAGGTTTCTCCGTAAGGGATCCGCGCAGTGCGCTTCAGGACGCGGCGGCCGAAGCCGCCCGTGAGCGACCAGTCGAGCGGAAGCTCGAACTCGGTCCGCTTGCCCTCGAAGTACTCGTCCAGCTCCCGTCGCACGCAGTCGAAGTACGAGGGCGCCTCGAGGATGCGCGGTGACACGCGCCAGCTCAGGTCCTCCACGAAGTGGTCACGGTAGAGCGAGGCGCCGAAGGAGATGCGCACCAGCCCGCGCTGTGTCGATGCAACCATGACCTCGCCGACCGGCGTGTCCAGGCTGGTGTAGGCGACGTCGAGCAGGCCATGGTCGGCCGCGCTGTCGACCAGGCGGCGCGTCGCCCGCTCGGGCACGCCATTCGTTCGGGAACCTGCCCGCTTCAGTGCGCGTTCGACGTCGTTCATTGTTTCCACACCTCTCTCAATGTCTCCAGACCTTCGTGCACGTTTCTCCTCGCCGCCTGCTCGGAACAGCCGATGACTTTCCCGATCTCCTGGTGCTCGAGGTCGTTTATGAACCGCAGCGCCACCGCTGCCCTCTGCTTCGGCGGCAGCTCTCGCACCGCCGTCCACAGCTCCGCATCCAGCTCTGCGTCGTTGGCTTCCACGCCGCGCTCGGGCGGATCGGCGAGCGGAGTCGGGCGGCGGGAGTTGGAGCGCCCGGCGTCGATCGCCTTGCGCTGCGCGATCGTTAGGACCCACCCGCGCAGGTTCGAGTTGGCGCGCAGACGCGGATAGGCGCGCAGGGCCGAGATCAGGGTCTCCTGGAAGCAGTCCTCAGCCTCCTGCGGGCCGACCGATGCAACCAGGAAGCGGTAGACGTGATCCCGGTGCTCCTGCAGGAAGACCTGGAACGGTGGAATCGCCACACTCATACAACGGCGCAGGCTAGCCGCGTGTGAGATCCGGCGAAGCCGGCTATGTGATCCGGAGCAAGGCCGCCTAGAGCGGAATGTTCCCGTGCTTGCGCTTCGGGCGCTCGACGCGCTTGGTCTTCAGCGTCTCGAGCGCGTTGATCAGACGTGGCCGCGTCTCATGCGGCACGATCACGTCGTCGATGTAGCCGCGCTCTGCCGCGGTGTACGGGTTCGCGAAGCGAGCCTTGTAGTCGGAGATCAGCTTGCCGCGGCGCTCGTCGGGCGTCGGTGACTTGTCGAGGTCGCGGCGGAAGATGATGTTGACCGCGCCCTCCGGGCCCATCACGGCGACCTCCGCGGTCGGCCAGGCGAAGTTGAAGTCGGCCAGCATGTGCTTGGAGGCCATGACGTCGTAGGCGCCGCCGTACGCCTTGCGCGTCACCACCGTCAGCTTCGGCACCGTCGCCTCGGTGAACGCGTACAGCAGCTTCGCGCCGTGTCGGATGATGCCGCCCCATTCCTGATTCGTGCCCGGCAGGAACCCGGGCACGTCCGTGAACGTCAGCAGTGGAATGTTGAAGGCGTCGCAGAAGCGCACGAAGCGGGCGGCCTTGACGGAAGAGTCGATGTCGAGCACGCCCGCCAGCGCCTTGGGCTGGTTGCCGACGACGCCGATCGGGTTGCCGTTCAGGCGCGAGAAGCCGACGATGATGTTCTCGGCGTAGTGCTTGTGGACCTCGAAGAACTCGCCGTCGTCGACGATGTGTGCGACGACGTCGCGCATGTCATATGGCTTCTGCGGGTCGTCCGGGACGACCGTGTCCAACTCGAGGTCCATGCGCTCGGGGTCGTCGGCCGGCTCGACGTGCGGCGGCT
This sequence comes from Solirubrobacterales bacterium, assembly GCA_038330145.1. GTDB lineage: Bacteria > Actinomycetota > Thermoleophilia > Solirubrobacterales > JBBDJG01 > JBBQNR01. The sequence goes on along the minus strand of JBBQNR010000009.1, from coordinate 10,058 downwards.
TCTCGAGGTTGTTGAGCGGCAGGAAGCTCATCAGGTAGCGCACGTCCTCGAGGCATTCGTCCTCGCTCTCGGCGGCGAAGTGGGCGACCCCCGACTTCGTGTTGTGGCTCATCGCCCCGCCGAGCTCCTCGAACGTCGCCTCCTCGCCGGTGACGGTCCTGATCACATCGGGGCCGGTGATGAACATGTGCGAGGTGTTCTTCACCATGAAGATGAAGTCCGTCATCGCGGGTGAGTAGACGGCGCCCCCGGCGCAGGGGCCCATGATCACGCTGATCTGCGGAATCACGCCCGAGCACATCACGTTGCGCACGAAGACGTCGCCGTAGGCCCCGAGCGATACGACGCCCTCCTGGATGCGAGCGCCGCCGGAGTCATTGATGCCGATCACCGGGCAGCCAATCTTGGCCGCCAGGTCCTGGATCTTGCACATCTTCTCCGCCATCACCTCGCCCAGCGATCCGCCGAAGACGGTGAAGTCCTGGCTGAACACGCACACCGTGCGGCCGTCGATCGTGCCGTGCCCGGTCACCACCGCGTCGCCCCAGGGCCGCTTCTTGTGCATGTCGAACTCGTAGGTGCGGTGGCGCACGAAGGTGTCAAGCTCCTTGAACGATCCCGGGTCGAGCAGCTTCTCCACCCGCTCACGGGCGGTGTACTTGCCCTTCGCATGCTGCTTCTCGACCGCGTCCTCGGAGCCGGCGTGGACTGCCTGTTGACGCAGCTCCTCGAGCTGGGCGAGCTTCTCTTCGTATGTCTCGGGGACCTTCTGGCGCATCGACTTCCTATCCGGTAGTTCCTTTGCGGGGCGCCGGGATGCTAGTAGGTTTGGTATGTGAGATTGCCGATCGCCATTGTGCTCGCGGTAGCCGTTCTGGCTTCAGGCACCGCGGTTCTCGCAAGCCCGCAGTTCAAGGCCACGCTTCAGTTCACCTACTCCTCGCAGACGCCGAGCTCCCCGTCGGGGCTCGACTCGTTTGCGACCTGGAGCGATCCGGGTGAGCCCGGCGGCAAGCCGAAGGAGATTCAGACGATCAAGGTCGTCTTCCATCCCGGCACGCGGCTCGACACCTCCGCGCTTCCTCGCTGCAGGGCCTCCAACACGACGGTCCAGCGGCTCGGTCTCAAGGCCTGCCCGAAGTCCACGCGCCTGGGCACCGTGTTCGGCAAGGGAGTGATCTCGACCGGCGCCCAGTTCGACCCGGTCGCCACTCTGTTCAACGGGCGGCGTGAGATCATCGTCGTCGTGATGCTGGGGAAGAGGCTGCTTACCAACTTCAGGGACGACGTCCGCGGCGAGTCGATCAAGATCAACGCCAAGATCCCGCAGGGGATCGCCCTGATCCGCTTCCGGCCCCACATCCCCGTCCACGTGCGGAAGGTCCGCGGCAAGAGGAGGGCCTACATGACCACGCCGCCGGTCTGCCCGCCGACCGGCGTCTGGACGACGACCGTGACCTTCATCTACCGTGACGGGTCGAGCGAGAACCTGACCGCCACGTCTGCGTGCCGCAGCAAATGAGGTCGATCGCGGTCTCGTTGCTCGGGGGCGCACTGGCGATCGGCGTCCTCAGCTCCGCCGCCGCGAGCCCGCAGTTCGCGGCCACCTTCCAGATGACCCATACGCACGCGAAGGCCGGCGCCTCTGGCGGGATCGACACCCTCATGACGTGGAGCGACCCTGCCGAGCCGGGCGCTAAGCCCAAGCGCGTGACGCAGATCAAGCTGCTGTTCAACCCGGGCACCAGGATCTCCACCTCGGCGGTCAGGCGCTGCACCGCCTCCAACGCCGCGGTTTTGAGGCAGGGTGCTCACGCCTGTCCGGCTGCCTCGCAGATCGGCTCCGCGACCAGCCGGCTCACGACCAGCGTTGGCCCTCCGGCTCAAACCGCGATCAAGTTCTTCAACGCCCGCAAGCAGATCATCGTGCTGGTGAGAGCGTCCGGCCGCACGCTGGCCGTCTACAGGGACGAGATCGTGGGCAGCACGGTGACCGTCAAGCTCGACCTACCTTCGAGCCTTTCCCTGCTCGAGCTTCACGCGCAGATAAAGCCTCACAGCGGGGGCCACGGCAAGAAACGCAGGATCTACTTCCGCAACCCTGCGACATGTCCACCGAGCGGGCAGTGGACGACCAACGTCGTCTTCAGCTATGGCGACGGGTCGGTGCAGCAGCTTTCCGACCAAACGCCCTGCACCTCTACCCCTTCGAGCTACTAGCTAGATCCACTCCAGGATCACGCCGAAGAGAAGGATCAGCGTGACGTCGATCGCGGCCAGCGCGCCGACGATCTTCAACTGCTTCGAGCGCACGCTGGTGTCGTAGACCCAGGCGGCCGTGGCGAAGAAGGTCGCGTAGCCGAGCAACGCGATCAGCGTCACGTTTGGGAAGTTCCACCACCAGTACTCCCAATGGAACACGTCCGCCGCCCACAGCAGCACCTCCACCGCCACCGAGAGGACCGAGAACAACGCCACCATCAGGACGCGGTTCGGGATTCCGAGAATCCGCAGCGCCGGATCCGGGGGCAGGAACTTGACGAATACGATCCCGTAGATCAGGAACATGAACGAGATCTCGATGTTGAGCCCGATCAGGATCTGGAAGCTGGTCTTGCCGGTCGTGGTCCAGACCGCAGCCCGGTCGGTGAAGTGCAGCACCAGTGCATTCGCGACCTCGTTGATCCAGTCGACTCCCCACAGCGCCAGTCCCGCCAGCACGGCGCTCCAGTTGCGCCGCTCCACCTCGTTGGCGTAGATGTAGGCGACGGTCAGCAGCAGGGAGACCGTCACCCAGTGGAAGTGGTCGGTCTGGCGCAGCATGCTCTGCGCCTGCTGGGTGAAGTCGGTGACGGCGGTCAGCCGCTCGTCCTCCAGTGCCCCTGCCAGCGGCGGGCCTGGATTACAAGAAGGGGCACTAGCCGCTGGTGAGCGAGCTCGAGCCGAGGTCGTCGAGCAATTCCGACAGCCTGCGCTCGACGTCGGCACCCTCGGACCCGTCGGAACTCTGTCCGGTGCCTGACGGCTCTGCCAGGGCACGCACCGTCGTGCCCCACCCCGATGCCTCCAGCTCGATCACCCCGCGGGCGACGTCGCTGTCCCACTCGAGACGGTTGGGAGGCTCTGCGGAGCTCACCCTCACGTCTCCGAGCCAGCGGCTGAGGCCCTGCTCGGAGGACAGCTCCTCCCACAGCTCGGGGGGCGACTTGACCATCGTGCGTTCCAGCTCGACGCTAGGCATCGCGGCGGTGTTTGTCGCCGGTGCCGGGATTCCTGCCGCCGGCCGCGGTCTGGGTGCCGCCCCTCCTGCTCAGCGCGAGCGCTGGGCGTGGTGAACCAGGCGCGAGGTGACCACGATCCAGCCGATCATCGTCAGGCCCCAGAACGTCGTCCAGGCGCCGTCGCCACTGATCGTCTCGGTCTCCGCCAGCGCGTAGGCCACCGCCAGCACTCCCTCCAGCAGGACCCCGGCGCGCAGCGCGAGCACCAGGCTCGCTCTGAGGCTCTGGGTGGGCGCCGGCATACCGGAGGCGAATGCGGACTGCCCGGGCATCATCATGTGAATGGCGCTGCCCAGCATCAGCACACCGCCTCCGAAGACGGGCAGCGCGAGCAGGCCGACCAGCGGATCCCACTGCCGGTTGCACGTTTCGTCGCAGTAGCCGGTCAGGAACAGAGCCACGGCGGCGCCGAACAGCAGCACCACGCCCGACGTCAGCAGCGCGGCGATCGACATGCCGTCTCTGATCTTCTCGAAATCGCCCATCGGCTCTGCGGCGGCGAAGGGGCTCGCGCCCGCAGGGCTGAGATCGGCAGCCTGAGGCGAAACCTGAGCGCTGCGCGCTATTGGGCGGGAGCGTTCGCGCTACTGGTCGGGAGCTGCCGGAGCGGCCGCAGGCGCTACTGGTCGGGAGCTGCCGGAGCGACCTCCGGGCGAAGCCACTCGGCCGGAAACACCGGACCGATCCTGCCGGAGGGTTGCGGCTGCACACGCTTCGCAAGCTCACCCGCCGGGCGACCCTCCAGCATCGGCGCGATGTCGTCGAACGACATCAGCAGACGCAGGCTGGTTCCGACCTGATAGTCGGCGGCGTTGAGCTCGTCGCCGTTCAGAACGCCTTCGGCGATCAGCGCATCGACGTGGTCGATCGCCGCCGGAATCGAGGCCACCGTGTCGCGCACGACCTCGTCCGTCGAGTTGTTGAGCCTTATCGCCATCCGGATGATCGGCGCCGAGGTCGCCACCAGCACCCGGGTCGGCATGCCGAGCCGCGCGTCCTTCAGGAACGACGTCTGGTCGGCCTTTCGTCGCTTCAACGCCCACCAGGAGATCTTGCGCGGCAGCTCTTGCAGCACCTCGTCGCCCCAGCGCTCCACCTCCTCGACGGCCGCGCGTTGCTGCGGGTCGGGGGGGTACAGCGGAGGATTCGGCTGCAACCGGTCGAGCTCGCGCGCGATCTCGGTCGACCCCTGGACCTTGCGCCCGTCCACCTTCATCGCGGGGGTGCGGTCGCCGGAGAAGCCGAACAACTTGATCAGACGCCGGCTGAGCGCCGGGAGGATGTCGATGCGGCGGTAGGGGATGCCTTTGCGCTCGAGCATCAGCCTTGCGGCGACGCCAGGGTGTGATCCGGGGATGACGTAGAGCGTTACTTTCATGGTCTGGCTCACACCGGGGGCTTGTACTCGCCGAACTCCTCGCGCATCACCCCGCACACCTCGCCCAGCGTGGCGTGGTCGCGCAGTGCGTCCTTGAGCGGGTAGAGCAGGTTGCCCTCGCGGCGTGCGACGTCGCGCAGGTCCCGCAGACGGCCCGCGACCGCTTCCTGATCCCGGTTCTCCTTGAAAGTCTTCAGGCGCTCGACCTGATCGCGCTCGGTCTGCGGGTCGATCTTGAGGATCTCGACGTCGATCAGCTCCTTCTCCTCGACGTAGTCGTTGACTCCGACCAGGATGTCCTGCTTGTTCAGCAGTCGCTCGTGGAAGGCGAACGCCGCCTCCTCGATCTCGCGCTGGATGAAGCCGGCGTCGATCGCCTGCACCGAGCCACCAAGCTCCTCGACCCTCTGCATCAGCTCGCGCGCGCGGTCCTCGATCTCGGCGGTCAGTCGCTCGACGTAGTAGGAGCCGGCGAAGGGGTCGACCGTGTCGGCTGCGCCCGACTCGTGGGCGAGCACCTGCTGCGTGCGCAGCGCGATCTTGGCGGAGCGTTCCGTCGGCAGCCCGAGCGCCTCGTCGAATCCGTTGGTGTGCAGCGACTGCGTGCCGCCGCAGACGGCGGCGAAGCCCTGCAGCGCCACGCGCACGATGTTGTTCTCGGGCTGCTGCGCGGTCAGCGTCGAGCCACCGGTCTGAGTGTGGAAGCGCATCATCTGCGCGCGCGAGTTGGTGGCGCCGAAGCGGTCGCGCATGATCTCGGCCCACATCTTGCGCACGGCCCTGAACTTGGCCACTTCCTGGAAGACGTTGTTGTGCCCGTTGAAGAAGAAGGCGAGCTGGGGCCCGAACTCGTCGACGTCGAGGCCGGCGTCGATGGCGGCCTGAACGTAGGCGATGCCGTTGGAGAGCGTGAATGCCACCTCCTGAACGGCGGAGCAACCCTTCTCCCGCATGTGGTAGCCGGAGATCGAGATCGTGTTCCACTTCGGCACGTGCTCGTGGCAGTAGGCAAAGATGTCTGTCGTCAGGCGCATCGCACCAACCGGCGGGTAGATGTAGTTGCCACGCGCCGCGTACTCCTTGAGGATGTCGTTCTGGACCGTGCCGCGAAGCTGTTCCGACGTCACGCCCTGCTCCTCTCCGACCAGCTCGTAGAGCAGCAGCAGGATCGCCGCTGGCGCGTTGATGGTCATCGAGGTCGAGACCTGGTCGAGCGGGATCGAGTCGAAGCAGGCTCGCATGTCGTCGATAGTGTCGATCGCGACACCGGTGCGGCCGACCTCGCCCAGGCAGCGGGGGTCGTCGGAGTCGCGGCCCAACTGCGTCGGTAGGTCGAACGCCATCGAGAGGCCGGTCGACCCGTGCTCGAGCAGGTAGCGGTAACGGGTGTTGGTTTCCTTCGCCGTCGCGTAGCCCGCGTACTGGCGCATCGTCCAGCGCCGCGAGCGATAGCCCTGAGGATGAATTCCGCGCGTGTACGGGTACTCACCCGGCTCGCCCAGGCGCTGATCGAGGTCGAGTTCCTCGATGTCGTCGCGGTCGTAGAGGACCTTGGTCTCGATGCCGGAGTCGGTGAACCTGCGCGGGTCGTCGGGGCCGACGAGCGGGGCGATGCCGGGGTGCTCCGCCTCCAGCTTGCCGTCGCGCTCCTGCGGGGTCTGCTTCGGGGCTGCCTTTGCCATCCCACACAGGATAGTTGGGGTCCTGCGCTGATCGCCGCGGCAAGGCAGGCGGGCGGGAGCGCGAGCGCCAAAACACCCCTCCCGCGGGGCTCTTTTCGTGCTCGCGGTCGCAGCCCTGCTCGCTCTCTGTGACTCGGCCAGTGCGGCGTTCCCAGGCGCCAACGGGCGCATCGCGTTCTCCCAGTTCGACTCCGGCGACCGGGAGATCTACACCGCCAACCCCGACGGGTCGGGTGTGCTGCAGCTCACCGACAACTCGTCCTTCGACAACCTGCCCTCGTGGTCACCCGATGGGTCCAAGATCGTCTTCGTCGGCAACCGCGACGGGGCGACACCCGAGGACGGGTAGCATCAGCTCATGATTGTTCGGGTGCGGCTGTTCGCGATGCTGCGGGAGCAAGCGGGCTGCAATTTCGTGGAGGTCGAGCTCGATGAGGGAGCGACGGTGCGGGATGCGCTCGACGAGCTCTCGCGTCGCGGCGAGCTGGGTGACGTGCTCGACCGGCTGCCGGTCGTGATGGCTATCAACCGCGAGTACGCGCCGGAGGAGAGCGTTCTCGACCCCGGCGACGAGCTGGCGCTGATCCCGCCCGTGAGCGGAGGCGGCGAAGCCGCCGAAGCGAACACCACGGATGACTCCGGCGGAGGCGGCGAAGCCGCCGAAGCGACGGACTTCGCCAGCGGCGAGGGCTACGAGAGCTTCATGGAGCTGGTCGGCAACCACGTGCCGCGCCCACCGGCGTATGCCAAGTTGCTCGGCATGCGGCCGCTGCACGCCGAGCCCGGCAACGTGCGGTTCGAGTTTCACCCCGGCGAGCAGTTGCTGAACCCGGTCGGCGTCATCCAGGGCGGCTTCGTGACCGCGATGCTGGACGAGACGATGGGCCCGGCCGCGCTTTCCGAGCTCGGCCCCGGCTTTGCGGTGCCGACGCTGGAGCTGAAGGTCAGCTTCCTGCGTCCCACGTACCCGGGAACGCTGGTCGCCGACGCCCGCGTCGTCCACCGCGGAAGGTCGGTCGTCTTCATGGAGGGCGCGCTGTTCGACGAGGACGGCGCGAAGCTCGCCACCGCCACCGCGACGGCACGGATCGTGCCGTACAAGAAGCCGGAGTAGTAGTGGCTCGCCTCAAGACGTTCGCGAACGTTCCGAGAAGGGCCACGCGGTGAGCGCTCATGCCCGCGTGACGGACGAGCCGTTGAACGTCGCGGGCATGACCGAGCTGGTCGGCCGGCCGAGTGCCGGCGCGATCGTCAGCTTCCAGGGAACCACCAGGGACGTCGAGCGGCTCGAGTACGAGGCCTACCGGGAGATGGCGGAGCAGCGGATGGGCGCGATCGTGAGCGAGGCGATCCAGCGCCACGGGCTCGAGGCGGCGGCCGCGGAGCATCGCGTCGGCGCCGTGCCGCTGGGCGAGGCGAGCGTGGTCGTCGCCGCCTCCGCGGCCCACCGCGACGAGGCTTTCGCCGGAGCCCGCGAGATAATCGACCGCATCAAGGCCGAGGCGCCGATCTGGAAGAAGGAGATCCACAGAGGCAGCGAGGGATGGGTCGACGGCACTCCGGCCGGCGGCGATTCGATGGAGGCGCGCGGTGCCCGACCCTGAGCTGGAGCAGCACCTGCGCAAGCTGCCCTCGGTCGAGGAGCTGTTGCGAAGCGAGCCACTTCGGTCGGCCGTGAGAAGCTCTCCCCGATCGCTCGTGGTGCGCGCTGCACGCGAAGCGATCGAGGGTGTTCGCAGCGCGGCGCGCGAAGGCGAGCCGGTTCTCGATGCCGAGCAGCTTGCGACCAGGGCCGCCGAGGGTGTGCAGCGCCTGCGCCAACCGAGCCTGCGCCGTGTCGTCAACGCGACCGGCGTCGTGGTGCACACCAACCTGGGTCGCGCTCCGATCTCGGAGCGCGCGCTCGCCGCTGTGTCAGAGGTGGCGCGCGGCTATTCGAACCTGGAGTACGACCTCGAGCGCGGTGTGCGCGGCAGCCGCCATGCTCATGTCGAGCGGCTGATCTGCGAGCTGACCGGTGCCGAGGCTGCGATCGCGGTCAACAACAACGCCGCCGCCGTGCTGCTGGCGCTCGCCGCGCTCGCCGGCGGCCGCGAGGTTGTGATCTCACGCGGTCAGCTGGTGGAGATCGGCGGCTCGTTCAGGATCCCGGAGATACTGGCCGCGTCCGGAGCGCGGCTGGTGGAGGTCGGAACGACCAACCGCACGCGCCGGGATGACTACGAGCATGCGATTCGCGACGACACGGCGGCACTGATGCGGGTGCACAGCTCCAACTTCCGCATCGTCGGCTTCACGGAGGATGTCTCGATCGCAGCGCTGTGCGAGCTGGCTCGTTCACGCGGGCTGGCGATGATCGACGACCTCGGCTCGGGAGTGCTGGCCGCACCCGAGCACGAGTTGCTGTCGTCGCTGGTGGCAGACGAACCGTCGGCGCGGCGCAGCCTGGACGCAGGCGCGGATGTCGTCTGCTTCTCGGGCGACAAGCTGCTCGGAGGCCCGCAGGCCGGGCTGATCGCCGGACGCCGTCAGGCGATCGATCGGCTGCGCACGCATCCGCTCGCGCGCGCTCTGCGAATCGACAAGCTTTCGCTGGCCGCGCTCGAGGTCACGCTGGACGTCTACCGCGACCCCGCGGGTGCGGTCGGGGAGCTGCCCGTCCTGCGCATGCTGGTTGCACCGGAGCAGGAACTGGAGGCCCGCGCACTGCGGCTGAGGGACGCGATCGAGAGCGACGGAGAGATATCCGCCCGTGTCGAGATCGTGCGAGCGAGCGGTCGCGTCGGAGGAGGTGCGCTGCCGCTGCTGGAGCTCGAGGGCCCGGTGGTCAGCATCGTGCCGCTGGCGCTTGGCCTCGAGGAGCTGCTTGCGAAGCTACGCGCGAGCGACCCGCCGGTGGTGGCACGGGCCCATGATGGAGTCCTGCTGCTCGACCCACGCACGATGCCCGACCAGGAGTGCGCGCTCGCCGCCGCCGCCGTCAGGCGCGCGCTCGGTTGAGCCGCCGGCGCGAATTGGGAGACGCTGCGCCGAGAAATCCGCCCGCGGATCCGTTCACGAACCCGCTCATGAATCCGCTCACCTTGGGCACCGCCGGTCACATCGACCATGGCAAGACGGTGCTGGTCGAGGCCCTCACCGGCACGGACACCGACCGCCTGCCGCAGGAGCGCGAGCGCGGCATCTCGATCGAACTCGGGTTCGCGTCGCTCGAGTTGCCCAGCGGCCGGGCGCTGAGCGTGGTCGACGTCCCGGGCCACGAGCGCTTCGTGCGCACGATGGTCGCCGGAGCGACGGGCATTGATCTGTTCCTGCTCGTCGTCGCCGCCGACGACGGAGTGATGCCGCAGACCCGCGAGCACGTCACGGTGCTCCAGATGCTCGAGGTGCCGGCCGGCGTCGTGGCGCTCACCAAGACGGACCTGGTGGACGCCGACGCTGCCGCGCTCGCCGCCGAGCAGATCGCCGAGCTGTTCGCGGGTGGGCCATACGAGGGCTCGGAGGTGTTGCCCGTCTGCGCGCCGGCACGAACGGGGCTGGAGCCCCTGCTCGCGGCGCTCGATCGCCTCGCCGCGCGGCTGCCGGGACGCGGCGGCTCGGGTGAAGCGGCACGTCTTCACGTCGACCGCTCCTTCACGTTGCACGGCGTCGGCACGGTCGTCACTGGGACGCTTTGGTCCGGAACGCTCGGCGTCGGGCAGGAGGTTTGCATCGAGC
>JBBQNR010000008.1:0-57933 GCA_038330145.1 Solirubrobacterales bacterium | reverse complement strand
GACGGCAGTCAGGACGGAGCCGAGCGCCAGGTCGGCTATCTCGCTGCCGATCACGATAGCAGCAACCGCCGCTATCGCGCGCGGCCACGGCAGCAGCACGTCGGTCGCCAGCGCCAGCAGGCCCGTCAGGACGGCGATCAGCAGCATCTCCCCCACGCCCGTCGGCGCAATGGCTCCGGTGGCGAGTAGCACCGGCGGCAGCCAGAGCGCAGCCAGCAGGGCGCAGCGCGCGGCCCGCCGGCGGGCCCCTCCGGGCACGGCCGCACCGAGCGCCCCGGCGACCAGGGCCCCACCGAGCAGCCCCAGCAGGACCACCGTCCAGCGCCTCGGCCCGACGTCGGAGAGCCGATCCCGCATGTCGCTGAGCTGGTCGGGGCTGCGGTTGCCCGCCGCCTCGATCGGCTCGCCCGAGATTTGGTCGGGGACCTCGAGACCGAGCCGCTCGAGCGTGGTTGGCGCCAGGTCGGTGGCGACGACGAGGCCGTCGGTGCGGGTCGAGTTGGAGCGCAGGTTGGAGCCAGAGCCCTCGAGCCCGGCCGCTCCGATCGCGAGCAGGCGCCGGCGCACGGCGGTCGGCTGCTGCACCGCCACCACGAGGTCGGCCCGCCGCCGCGCCGCCAGCAGCGCGGCCAGCGCCTCGTGGCCGTCCTTGCCGGAGGGCAGCCTCGCCACCAGCAGCCGCGACCGGGCCCAGGCCTGGACGGCCACAGTGGCCGGCGAGCGCCGTTTCGCCGGCGCCACCCGCTGGACGCGCCCGGAGCGATCGGCCGCCACGATCGCCTCGCGGTTGGAACGGCCGCGTGTGCCGACGAACGAAACGGGCAGTCCGGCGTCCTCGACCGTCTGCGCCAGGGTCCCGGGCTCGACGTCGGCCGGCGGTGTGTCGGCGCGCTCGATCGCCGTCTCCCAGCCGCCGATGCGGCCCGCTCTCCCCTCCACCAGCAACCGCATCGGCGTCTCCAGGTCGCCGCTGTACAGGGAGGTCCAGGTCCTCGAGCCCGCGCTGATGTCGAGCAGGACCTGCTCGGCGGAGTAGGACCCCATGACCGAGCTGACCCAGCCAAGAGCCAGGCCACGAAACTGCGCCAACCGCTCGATCATCGACGGCTTCACCTTCGGCGCCGGGCCCGGAACGAAGGCGATCGCGACCCTGGGCTGCTGCGAGGAGACCCGCGTCGCGGCGGCCGGGGAACCGGCAGCCGATCCAGCCACCGCCAGCAGGACGAGAGCAGATGCCGCGGCCGCTGAGGCGCGAAGTCTCAAACCGAGGCGCCACTATAAGAAAAGCCGTCGGGAAAGGGGGCCGGGAAGGGCCGTCCCTAGAATTGACTGCATGGCGCACCGCAACTTCGTCAAGTTCACGTTCCTGAAGATCGATCCGGCCTGGCGGCGGTTGCCGCCGGGCGAGCGGGAGCGCCACAAGGACGAGTTCGCCTCCGCCTGCGAGGACTTCGCCCAGGACCGCTTCCTGCGCGCCTTCTCGCTCGTCGGCACGCGCGGCGACGCCGACCTCATGCTCTGGACCTCCAGCCCCGGGCTGGGCGACATCCACGACTTCCACGTGGTGCTGTCGCAGAGCGGGCTGATGGGATGGGCCCAGACGCCCCACTCCTATCTGGCGATGACCAAGGAGTCCGAGTACTCCGAGGAGGATCGCCTCGAGGTGCGCTCGAGCCGCGGCAGGTACATGTTCGTCTACCCGTTCTGGAAGCAGCGCGAGTGGTACCGGCTGCTGGCCGATGAGCGGATGCGGATCATGCGCGAGCACATCGAGGTCGGCAGGCGCTATCCGAGCGTGTCGATCAACACCACCTACTCGTTCGGCATCGACGACCAGGAGTTCGTGGTCTCCTTCGAGACCGACGAGCCCTCCGACTTCCTCGACCTGGTGCAGGAGCTTCGGACCAGCGAGTCGAGCGCCTACACGCTTAGGGACACGCCGATATTCACCTGTATCGCGTCCAGCGTGCGGCGTGCCCTGGACGCTCTCGACGGCGGGGCCCAGGCGTCCGCCGACCTGCTCGAGCAGGCACAGCGGGAGCGGGCCGGCGGCGAGACCGTCATCCGTTCGGGCTAGTTGCGGGCTCCCTGCGCTTCCGCCGCTCGGACTACCGGCGGCTACGACCTGCCGCTGTGCTTAGCTTGCCTGCAGGAGGAGCGGGTATCGCCGACCGCCAGAAATCGCCGTCTGGATCGTCTTTATAAGTAGGGATGCTCTTGTGGTTGGGATCCAAAAAATGCGCTATCTTCGATTCGATCGCACCGCGGAGCCGCTGGGCCCGGAACGGGCGCGTTCCGGCGGTGCATCCTTGAGACAACGAGGCGGCCCAGCCAAGGACGGCGTGAGCATTACAGAGAGCTTGTTGGGCGACGGAGTGCAGGTTCCGGAACGCCGCGGCGCGTTCCTTTGCGATCTTCGGGTGAACCCCTGTCGGTAGGGCGAGCCGGCTGCGGTTACTGCGGGAGCTTTCCAGGCTGTGCTTCAAGGTAGAGACAAGCCTTCAATCGTGACGTCCTCGTACGTCGAGTCGGACGCGATCGGCGGGCGCGACTATGTGGCCCCGGATCTCGTCCCGGCCCGTGGGCGAGACCGCCTGCTGCGACACGCCCCGGCGCGGCACGCGGCGCGCCTTGCGCGGGCCTGTCTCATCAGCGACGCCCTGATGCTGGCGATCGCGATGGCGATCGAGCTGGTGTCCCCGGGCACTGACGCCCGGGCCAGCTCGCCGGTCTGGCCGCTCGCCTTCTCGGCGCTGACGCTGGTCATGTTTGCCGGCCGCGGCGCCTACGCGCCGCGACTCAGGCTGCGCCCGCTGGACGACCTGCGCACGGTCCTGTCGGTGACGGCGATCGCCGCCATGGCGGTCACCACGGCGCGGGTGCTGCTGGGTGACGGAGGCGACTTCGCCGCCGAGTCCGTCTACCACTGGCTGGTGGCGACGGTCCTGATCGGCACGGGCCGCACCGTGCTGCTGCATACGGAGACGCGAGCCCGCAGGCGCGGCGAGACGGTCCAGCCGGCCCTCATCCTCGGCGCCGGCAAGGTCGGCCGCCTGACCGCCAGGCGTCTGCTGGCCGAGCCTGAGCTCGGGCTGCGGCCGATCGGCTTCCTCGACGCCGACCCGCTCGAGGCCGAGTCGGGCTCGGTCCCACTGCCCGTGTTCGGTGCCATCCCGGAACTTCAGCGAGTGATCGAGGAGCAGGACGTCCAACACGTGATCGTGACCTTCTCGAAGGCGCCCCACGACGTGCTGCTGGACGCGGTCAGGCGCTGCCGCCAGCTCGGTGTCTCGGTCTCGATCCTGCCACGCCTGTTCGAGGTGGAGGGCGAGCGCGCGACGGTCGAGCGGCTCGGCAGCCTGCCGCTGGTGTCGGTGGCGGCGTCCAACCCTCGCGGCCTCAGCATCAAGGTCAAGTACGCCGCCGAGCGGGCCTTTGCCGGGGTCGCGCTGCTGCTGGCGCTGCCGCTGCTTGCGATCGCCACGGCCGCCGTCAAGCTGACGATGGGAGGCCCGGCGTTCTTCCGTCAGCGCCGTGTCGGCGCGGACGGCCGCCAGTTCGAGATGCTGAAGCTGCGCACGATGAAGGGCGATCCGGATCAGGACCAGGAGGCCGACATCGACTGGGCCCTGGAGCAGCTGGCAACCAACGGCGTCAACCTCCACGGAGCCGAGCAGCTCGCCGCCCTCGAGGCCCCCGACGACCGCCGTACGAGGTTGGGCCGCCTGCTGCGCCGCTTCTCGATGGACGAGCTTCCCCAGCTCTGGAACGTGCTGCGGGGCGAGATGTCGCTGGTCGGGCCGCGCCCGGAGCGCGTCAGCTACGTGCAGCGCTTCGAGCAGTCCATCTACCGCTACTCGGAGCGCCACCGCGTCAAGTCCGGGATCACAGGCTGGGCGCAGGTGAACGGGTTGCGCGGTAAGACCTCCCTCAGCGACCGTGTCGAGTGGGACAACTACTACATCGAGAACTGGTCCTTCTGGCTCGACGTCAAGATCGTGCTGATGACCATCTCGTGCGTCCTGCGCGGCCAGCACGAGGAGCCGAACGCGTGATGCGACGCCCGAAGCTGCTCTCGATCGTGATGGTCGCCCTGCTGGCGCTCGCTCTCGCGTCGCCGGCCGCTGCCCCCGCACAGGATCCCGCCCTGACCGACGACTTCTCGGCCGCCGACCAGTACGTGGAGAGCGTCCCGACCTCCCGCGGCCCGAAGGTGCCCGGCGTCGGCAAGCAGAAGAAGAACGCGCAGCTTCCCGCCGGAGTCAAGAACCGGCTCCAGGGCCAGCCGCAGGAGACGGCCGCCAAGCTGGAGCAGATCGCGACTTCGCCGGACTACGGTGCGCCGGTCCAGCAGGCCGAGCCCAAGCGGCGCTCCGGCTCGAGGAAGGTGCCGCGCGTTCCGGTTGCGACCGTCAACGCGGCGCAGGGAGAGCAGAACACGCTGCTCTGGCTTCTGATCAGTTTGCTGTCGATCACCGGACTCGCGGCGGGGACCGCGACCTATCGCCACCACCAGCGCAGGAAGTCTGCCGCCTGAGCCGGCTCAGGCCGGGCCGCCGCGCCCGACCTCGGGGGACGACCCCGCCCAGCGGCGTTCCCGGGGTCCGCTGCAGTCGCCGCTGCTCGCACTGGCGAGCCGGCATGCCCTGACTCTGGCCGTCGCGCTCGCCGTCTTCGGCATCGCGTTCGACAGCGGCGGCTATCCCCTCACCACCCGCAACGCGCTCGCCATCGGCGTCTGGTGGGCGATCGCCGCCACGGTCGCCCTGATGCTGCTGCCGCTCCAGCGACCGACGCGAGCAGCGCTCGCCTGCGCCGGCCTGCTCGCCGGGCTGGCCGCGCTCAGCGCCGCCTCGATCACATGGGCGGACAGCGCCGAGAGGGCGTTCGCCGAGTTCAACCGCGTGTCGCTGTACGTCGGCGTGCTGCTGCTGGCCGTGCTGGCGGGCACGCGCGCCAACGTGCAGCGCTGGCGGGACGGCATGGCAATCGGAATCGCCGCGATCGGCCTGCTTGCGCTCGCCAGCCGCCTGTTCCCGGACCTGCTCGACGAACGCGGGCTGTTCCAATTCCTGCCGGGAGGCGAGAACCGCCTCAGCTATCCGCTCGACTACTGGAACGGGCTCGGCATATTCGTGGCGTTGGCCTTCCCGCTGCTGCTCGGTGCCGCGGTCGGCGCACGGTCGGCGATCTGGCGCGGGATCGCGATCGCGCCGTTGCCGGCGCTGGCGGCCACCATCTTCCTGACATCGTCACGCGGAGGCGCGGCGACCGCGCTTGCCGGCACGCTCGTGTTCCTGGCGCTCACCGCTCGCCGCGGCCTGGCGCTGGGCGCGATCGCCTTCGCCGCCGCCGGCACTGCGGCGGTGGTCGGCATCATGCTCGGCCGCGACGAGCTGGTCGACGGACCGCTGCAATCGGCCGCGGCGGCCGATCAGGGCGAGGGCGCCGCCCTGCTGATCGCTCTCTTCTGCCTTCTGAGCGCAGCGGCTTTCGCGCTGGCGGTCCGCTTTGTTCCGCGCCCGACGGTGAATCTGTCCCTGCCGGTTCGCCGCGGGCTGGCGGTCGCGGGAGTGCTGGCCGCGCTGGTGGCGGTTGCCGCCATCGACCCCGTCGACCGCTTCAACACCTTCAAGAAGTCTCCGGACGAGTTCGCCAACATCCAGACGGACTTCACCAGCGCCCACCTCCTGAGCGAGAGCGGAAGCGGTCGCTGGCAATTTTGGGAAGCCGCCGGCGACCAGTTCAAGGAGCACTCGGTGCTTGGCGACGGGGCCGGTTCGTTCGAGGCCTACTGGGCGCAGCACGGCACGCTCTACCGATTCATCCGCGATGCCCATTCCCTCTATCTCGAGACGCTGGGAGAACTGGGCCTGATCGGATTCGCGCTGCTCGCCGGCGCTCTCGGGCTCGCCCTCTTCTGCGCCGCGAGCCGGCTCAGGCGCGCCAAGGGCGACGACCAGGTGATGCTGGCGTCGCTGGCCGCACTGCTGGTGGCCTGGTGCATCGCCGCCGGCATCGATTGGATGTGGGAGCTGACCGCGGTCACCGTGGTCGCGATCGTGGCGCTCGGCCTGCTGACCGGCCCCGCGACCGCTCGGCCCGCGACCGTGGTCGCCGACAACGGCGTCGAGCCGCAGGGCCCGCAGCGCCCCGCGGCCACCTCTTCCGGCGGCCGTCACCGCTACTTGGCGATGCGCGCGGGGGTTGTAGGGCTTGCGGTGTTCGTGATCCTGACCCAGGCGGTGCCCCTGCTCGCCCAGACGAAGATCCGTGACAGCCAGGCGGCGGTCGCGCGCGGCGACGTGACGGAGGCGCTGGACGCGGCCGAGGAGGCGCATGACATCCAGCCGTGGGCTGCTTCGCCGCAACTCCAGCACTCGCTGGTGGAGGAGCAGGCCGGCTCGCTGCAGGCGGCGCGCGGCTCGATCCTTCAGGCGATCGACGACGACCGGTCGGACTGGCGCCTTTGGCTCGTGCGCGCGCGCCTGGAGACCAAGCTCGGCGATGTCGTACACGCGGGCCGCAGCCTGCGCCACGCGCAGCGGTTGAATCCTCGTTCCCCGTTGTTCGCAAGCAAGTCGAAGTGACGATGCGACGCAGCAGCTCGGCGATCTCGATCGTCCCCTGCCTGCTGCTCCTGGCCCTGTTGCTTGCGCTTCCGAGCGCCGCAGCGGCCGCTCGGCCCCTGCAGACGGCTGTCGACCCCGACGGCCCGTACTCGGGAGTGGATGCGACGCTGGTCGCGAATCGACTGCGCGCGGCCGGGGCCAGCGGCATGCGCGTGCTGCTGAACTGGCGCGAGGTGGCGCCGGTCAGTTTCTCCTCCGGCTTCGACCCATCCAATCCCGGCGATCCTCGCTACCGGTGGCAGAAGTTCGAAGCAGAGGTGAGAGCGGCGGCGGCGGCCGGCCTGGACCCGATCGTCGTCATTCGCAGTGCGCCTGACTGGGCGTCGGGCGGCGGCCCCGGCAAGCCCGGCACCGTGCAGCCCGACCCCGACCAGTTCGCCCGCTTCGCGCACGCCGCTGCCCTGCGCTACAGCGGCGGCTTCCAGGGCCTGCCCCGGATCCGCTACTGGCAGCCCTGGAACGAGCCCAATCACTTCGGTTTCCTCAATCCGCAGGCGGGGCTGGCCGCCGTGGGTCACTACCGCCTGCTGGTGAACGCCTTCGCCGACGCCGTGCACGCGGTACGCGCCGACAACGCCGTCATTGCCGGGGGCATGGCGCCGTTTCGCAACGACGCGGGCGACGCCCTCGTGACCGCTCCGCTTGCGTTCATGCGCGCGCTTCTGTGCGTCTCCGGTGGCCGGAATCCGAAGCCCACCTGCGCCACACAGGTCAAGTTCGACATCTGGAGCCACCACCCCTACACGTCGGGCAGCCCGACACACGTCGCCGCCAACCCCGACGACGCATCGATCTCCGCCCTGCCGGAGATGCGGCGCATGCTGTCGGCGGCAACGCGTGCCGGTCACGTCGTCTCGAACAGTCCGGTGCGGTTCTGGGTCACCGAGTTCGCGTGGGACTCCAATCCCCCGGACCCCCACGGCGTACCCGAGCGGCTGCGCTCGCGCTGGATCGCCGAGGCCCTCTACCGGATGTGGCACGCGGGAGTCAGCATGGTCACCTGGTACAAGCTGCGCGATGACGAGACCAACGGCCGCCCCCACTCCGCGACGTTCGAGAGCGGCCTCTACTACCGCTGCGGGACCCTCTCGTGCGATCGGGCGAAGCCTTCCCTGCAGGCGTTCCGGTTCCCATTCGTCGCCTTTCGGTCCGGCCGCCGCGTTTACGTATGGGGACGGACTCCCACCAGCAAGCCAGCGAGGGTGATAGTGCAGCAGAGAGTCGGCAGGCGCTGGAAGCGCCTCGGCCGCCTGCGCGCGAACCGCTACGGCATCTTTTCCCGCCGCATCCGCACGTCCCGGCGCGGCAAGCTGCGAGCGCGCATGGCCAAGAGCGGCGAGGGGTCGATCTCCTTCTCCCTCAGGCGTCCGCCGGACCTGCCGGTCAACCCGTTCGGCTAAGAGCCTTTAACCAATTGCCGGTTGTGACTGAGGCGGCGAAAACCAAGGCTGCCGAGGACGCAGGGAGGCCGCATACCCAAGCGGTATGTGGCCGACCGAGGACGCGGGCAGACGAAGGTTTGCAGGCGCGTCAGGCTGACGGGTGATTTTGTTAGAGGCTCAAAAGCAGAGAGGAGCAGACAGGTGACGAGCTCGCCGGCTGAGCGGGTCGACGTCAGCGTGCTGGTTCCGGTGCTGAACGAGGAAGCCTGCATTCGGGAGACCGTGGCGGCGATGCAGGCGCAGCGCTTCGACGGCACGATCGAGTTCCTGTTCATGGACGGGCGCTCGGAGGACGGCACGCGTCCGATCCTGGAGCAGCTGGCGGCGGCGGACCCGCGCATCCACGTGATCGACAATCCCGCCCGCTCGACACCGAGCGCCCTCAACGCCGGTTTGCGCCACGCGCGCGGTGCCTACGTGGCGCGCATGGACGCGCACGCCCTTTACCCGCCCACCTATGTCTCGGCCGGGGTCGAGCGCCTGCGGCGGGGTGACGTCGAGTGGGTCAGCGGCCCGGCGATTCCCGAAGGCAACGGCCGCTGGTCTCGGCTGGTATCACTGGCGCTCGGCACCTGGCTGGGGGTCGGCGGGTCGAGGAAGTGGGGCGGCAGCGACGAGATCGAGGTCGACACAGGAGTATTCGCGGGCGTATGGGAGCGCTCGACGCTCGAGCGCCACGAAGGGTGGGACGAGGGCTGGCCGGCCAACCAGGACTCGGAGCTGGCCTCGCGCGTGATCGCCGGCGGCGGTCGCATCGTCTGCCTGCCCGAGCTCGGGGCGCGCTACATGCCGCGCGACTCGCTGCTGGGCCTCGCGCGCCAGTACTTCCGCTACGGCTACTACCGAGCGAAGACCAGTCGCCGCCACCCCGCGAGCATGCGGCGGTCGCACCTGCTGCCGCCCGGGCTCGTGCTCGCCCTTCCGGCGGCGGTTGCCGGTCCGGGCCTGCTGCGCACAGGGGCACGGGTCGCACTGGTTGTCTACCTGGCCCTGGTGGCGGCGGTCAGCCTCAGGGCCACGCGCGGCAAGAGCAGCGAGGCACCTGGCCTGACCGCGGTGTTCGTCACCATGCACGCGTCGTGGGGGCTCGGCTTCCTTTGCGGCTGCGTGAGATTCGGCCCGCCGCTGGCCGCCCTGCGCAGGCTGCCGCGCGGCTGACTGCCCGCATGCGCCTCGCGATCTATACCGACTACTCGTACCGGCAGGATGCCGGCAACGCGACCTACGGCGAGCGTGCGTTCGTCCTGTTCCTCGCGCAGCTGGCGCCGTCACTCGACGAGATGGTCGTGCTGGGGAGGCTCGACCCGCGGCCGGGGCCGGGCCACTACCGGCTCCCGGACGAGGTCCGCTACGTGCCGCTGCCCCACTACGAGAGCCAGCTACAGCCGCTGCGACTTGCGACTTCGCTCGCCCGCTCGCTCGCCCGCTTCTGGCGAGCGCTGGACGACGTCGATGCCGTCTGGCTGCTGGGTCCCCACCCTGTGGCGATCGGCTTCGCGCTGCTGGCACGGCTGCGCGGCCGGCAAGTGGTGCTCGGGGTGCGCCAGGACCTGCCCGCCTACACCCGCAGCCGTCACCCGCGACGGCGCTGGGCGCACCTGGCAGCCGATCTGCTCGACGCGGCCTGGCGGCTGCTTGCGCGCAGGCTTGCCGTCGTCGTCGTCGGGCCCGGGCTTGCACGACGGTACCGGCGCGCGCGCCGCCTGCTCGAACTCTCGGTCTCGCTCGTTCGCGAGCGCGAGATCGTCGCCGTCGAGGATGCCCTGGCTCGTTCCTATGACGGCGAGCTGGTGGCGCTCAGCGTCGGCCGCCTGGAGACCGAGAAGAACCCGATGCTGCTCGCCGACATCCTCCAGCGACTCGATCAGGGCAGCCCGGATTGGCGTCTCGTCGTCTGCGGCGAGGGTCCGCTGGCCGGGGAGCTGGGGCGGCGACTGGAGCAGCTCGGCCTCGCCGACCGAGTCGACCTGCGGGGATACGTGCCCCACGATCACGGGCTGCGAGACCTTTACCGCGGCTCGCATGCGTTCCTGCACGTGTCGTGGACCGAGGGCCTGCCGCAGGTGCTGTTCGAGGCCTTCGCAGCCGGCTGCCCTGTCGTGGCGACCGACGTCGGCGGCGTGGCCGAGGCGGTGGGCGATGCGGCGCTGCTGGTGCCCGCCGGAGACGCGCGGGCGGCTGCCGACGCGTTGCGGCGCGTGGCGGAGGACAGTGACCTGAGACAGCGGTTGCTGCGCGGCGGCCTCGAGATCGCGGCCGCGCGCACGATCGAGTCCGAGAGCGGGCGACTGCTGGAGTTCCTGCGGGCGCCATGAACGGCAGCGACAGCATCAGCCGCAACACCGCGTTCGCCTTCGCCGCCCAGCTCACAAGCGCCGTTTTCACCGCCGGCGTCACCCTCTACCTCGTTCGCAAGCTTGGACCGTCGGGTTACGGCCTCTTCGCGCTTGCCGTCGCGATCGGCGCGATGCTGGTTCTGCTCGCGGACCTCGGCGTGACGCAGTCCGCCGAGCGCTTCATCGCCGATCGGCGATCGCAGCCCGGCGCGATCGCGGCGCTGCTCGGAGATGCGCTGCGGCTGAAGCTGATCGCCGCCACGGTGGCCTGCGGCGCGCTGATCGCGCTCGCCGGGCCGATAGCCGACGCCTACGGCGAGCACGACCTCGTCTGGCCGCTGAGGGCGATCGCCGTTGCGGTATTGGGGCAGACGCTGCTGTTCCTCTATCGCGGCACCTTCGTGGCTCTGCGCCGTGTGTCGCTCGTGTGGCGGCTGATGACGCTGGAGAGCGCCGTCGAGGCCGCGGCGACCGTCGCGCTCGTCGCCACCGGGGCCGGGGCCGCCGGCGCCGCATGGGGACGCGCCGCCGGCTACGTCTTCGGCGCGCTTGTGGGAGCGGTGATGGCGCGGCGGCTCGTCGGGCGGCTGAATTCCGGGCGGCTTGACTCCGATCCGGCCGCCCCGGCCACCGGCAATCGCCTTCGCATCGCCCGCTACGCCGGCGCGCTGTTCGTCGTCAGCGTCGCGTTCGTTGCCTTCGAGCAGGTGGACGTGCTGCTGATCGGGGCCATACTCAGCACGACCTCGGTCGCGATCTTCGAGGCGCCGCTGCGCCTGGGGGCCTTCCTCGGATACGCGGGTCAGGCGCTGGCGTTCGGCGTCGCGCCGCGGCTGTCGCGGGGCGGCGAGCAGCGACCCAACGTGGCCGCCTTCGAGTCGGCGCTGCGCTACCTGGTGCTGGTGCAGGCGGCTCTGCTGGCGCCGGTGCTGGTGTGGGCAGACCCGATCGTCGACCTGCTGTTCGGCAGCGATTACGCCAGCTCGGCGCCGGTGTTGAGAGCGCTGGCGCCGTTCGTGTTCCTGTCGGCGATCGGTACCTTCGTCACGCTCGCGGTCAACTACATCGGCGAAGCCCGCTCGCGCGTGCCGTTCGCGGTCGGCGCGGTGCTCGTAAACCTCGCGATCGACGCCGTCCTGATTCCCGACATCGGCGTGATCGGAGGAGCCGTGGGCACCGACGTCGCGTTCGCGCTCTACGTGCTCGCACATCTCTGGATCTGCCGGCGCCTGCTCGGCTTCTCCCTCCGTCCCCTGGTCGGCACGCTGGTTCGGGCGCTGGTCGCGGCAGGCGCTATGGCGGGCGTGCTGGCGGCCTTCGGGACCTCGGACCTCTCCACGCTGGAGGTGGTCTGCGGCGCGCTCGCCGGCGCTGCCGTCTATTGCGCCGTTCTGCTGGCCGCCGGAGCCGTCTCCATCAGCGAGATCGCCACGCTGGGGCGCAGGCTCACCCGGCCCGCCTGACCCTTCCCGGCCCCAAACAGAGCGGGCAATGCGGGCCCGATCAGGCTACGATTTCTCTTTTTCTTGGCATGGAGGCAACCGCGCCCTCGCGGCGCGATTTTGGACAGGGGTGTCCATCGAAGCAGCAGAGAAGGGATTCGGAGCGCATCGCCTCGCGGCATTGGCCTTTTGCCTCGGCGCCTGGCTGCTGATCGCTGCCGTGATCGCGCCGATCGCCGTGCGCGCCGCAGACCCCGACCCGGCCCTGCCGGCGGCCGAAGCGGACCTCCAGGAGCCCGCCCCGGTGCCCGGGGAGGCGTGCACCAGGTTCGCCTCGCCGAGTGGCTCGAATTCGGCCCCCGGCACGCAGCAACTGCCCTACCGGACCGTTCAACGCCTGGCGGACAAGCTGCTGCCCGGCGAGACCGGCTGCCTGCGCGGCGCCACCTACTACGGCAACGTCGAGTTCGACCACCCGGGCCGGGCCGGCCAGCCGATCACGATCACCAGCCATCCCGGCCAGCGCGCCAGGCTGGCGGGCAGGCTGTCGATCAGGGAGGGCGCGGACTTCATCTCGGTCATCTCGCTCGACCTCGATGGCCGCAACGAGGCGGACCTTCCGAGCCCGGCCGTGAACGCCAACGACGCGGTCTTCGTCGACAACGACGTCACCAACTACAACACGACGATCTGCTTCAACCTCGGCGGCACGGTCTATGGCCGCGCCGACCGCGCGGTGATCGAGGGCAACCGGATCCACAACTGCGGTGAGCTGCCGGCGGGGAACCTCGACCACGGGATCTACGTCGAGCACGCGACGGACTCGGTGATCGTCGGCAACCTGATCTACGACAACGCGGACCGCGGCATCCAGCTCTACCCTGACGCGCAGAACAGCTACATCGCCGACAACGTGATCGATGGCAACGGCGAGGGAGTGATGATCGCCGGCGGCGAGGAGGAGTTCGGCCCGCAGGCCTCCAACGGCAACCTGATCGAGCACAACGTGATCACGTTCTCGACCGAGCGCTACAACGTGGAGGCGGACTGGGGCGACGGCGCTCCCGGCGAGGACAATCTGGTGCGCCGAAACTGCGTCTACGGTGGCGCCCGCGGGAGTGACCGCGCCGGCCTTGCCCTGGATGCCGGCTTCGTCGCCGAGGACAACACGCTCGCCGACCCGCTTTACGTGGACCGAGAGGCGAGGGACCTGCGGCTCGGGGTCGGCAGCCCCTGCCTGTACCTCGATTCCGGTCTGCCGCCGTGGCCTGACCCGGCGGGCGATCCCCCCGGGGGAGGGTCCGGGGGCTCAGGGCAGAATGGGCCGGGTCCGGCGATCGGCGGATTCCCGCTTGGGTACGTCACCGGTGGCGCTCCGGTCGCGGTGACCGACCGTGCGGCCGCTCAGCGCCGGCTGAGGGCCCAGCGCCGGCTTAGGGCCCAGCTCCGGCTGAGGGCCAAGCGCAGGCTGCGGCGCCAGCTGCGCCGCCCGACAGGCGTCCGGCACGAGGGCTTTGGCGCAATCCGCCGCCCAATCTCCCGCCTGCGCCGCGAAGCGGGCTTGGGACCGCGCCACGAATGGCCTCGCCACATGTACCACAGGGGCATGCCCGCGAACGCGCGCGTCACGCCTGGCTCAGGCACGGGCGGACGCCGTCACGAAGGGGCGGCCGGCCGCATCTGCAGCTGGTGTGGGCCCCCCTCGCCGCTCATCCCGTAGGACTCCCGCGCCGGTCCTCCTGTAGCGCCTCCGACGAGGCTGGACGCACGTATGAGTGCTTCTGCGCGCTCCCGTCGAGCCGCGGCTGGACGCCTGTACGAACCGCCCGAGAGGCGGCTGGCCGCCGCATGGCCGGGCCCCGATCACTCCCCTGTACGCAGCCAATACGGCAGAGGGACAGGGAGTGTCCATCAAGCTTGCAGAGAACGGAGTCTCGAGAGGCGGAATGGCGGCAGCAGTCGCCGCCATCGCCGCCTACGCCGTGCTGGCATTCGCCGGCGCGCCGGCGGCCTTCGCGGCCGGATGCACCAGGATCGCCGCCACCAGCGGCTCCGACTCGGCCGCGGGCACGCAGGCCCAGCCCTTCCGCGGCGCCCAGAAGCTGGTCGACTCGCTGACGGCAGGCCAGACCGGTTGCCTGCGCTCGGGCACCTACTCCGGAAACGTCAAGGTCTCGGGCTCCGGAACCTCGGGCGCACCGATAACGCTCACCAGCTACCCAGGCGAGCGAGCCACCGTCGCCGGCAAGCTCTGGATCACCGAGAGCGCGAACTTCATCACCGTCTCGTCGCTCGACCTCGACGGGCGCAACGCGGGCAACCTCGCCAGCCCGGCGATAAACGGCGACGACGTGACGTTCGTGGGCAACGACGTCACCAACCACAACACCACAATCTGCTTCAGCGTCGGCCCGACCACCTACGGGCGCGCATACCGCACGGTCATCCAGGGCAACCGGATCCACAACTGCGGTGAGCTGCCGGCCACTAACCTCGACCACGGAATTTACGTCGAGCACTCGACCGGCGCGCAAATCGTCGACAACGTCATCTACGACAACGCCGACCGCGGCGTGCAGCTCTACCCCGACGCGCAGTCGAGCTACGTCGCACGCAACACGATCGACGGCAACGGCGAGGGCGTGACGATCGCCGGCGGCAGCGAGGACTATGGCGCCCAGGCCTCGAACGACAACGTCGTCGAGCAGAACGTGATCACGAACTCGGTGCAGCGCTACAACGTCGAGTCGCATTGGGGATCGCCGATCGTCGGCCAGCGCAACGTCGTGCGCCAGAACTGCGTCTTCGGCGGAGCGCGCGACGGCGACAACCACGGTCTCTCGCGCGACAACGGCTTCACCGGCTCCGACAATCTGGCGGCCGACCCACAGTACGTCAACCGCGCGGCGAAGGACTTCACCCTCAGTGCCGGCAGCCCCTGCCGCAACCTGGCGAGCTACCGCGCGCCGGCTGTCGCCGGAGTCAACATCGTGCTCACAGCGCCCAGCTCCGCTCGCCCCGGTACGACGGTCCCGCTCAAGGGACGCGTGACCGGGCCCAAGCACCCCCGCCGCATAGCCCTGCGCACGCGCAAGGGCAAGCGCTGGAAGACGGTCAAGACCGTGCGCGTGGACCGCAAGGGCAACTTCAAGCTGCGCACGCGTCTGCACAAGTCGGGCCGGTCAGGTCGCAGCCACGGGCGCAAGCTCGTGCTTCAGTCCGTGCGGCTCTCCAGCAGCTCCCGGCTGACGCTGAAGGCCGTCGCCCCCGGCGTCGGAAGCTCGAACACGGTCAAGGTTCGCGTTCGCCGCTAGATGACGCGCCCTAACACGTTCCGAACGTTCTGAAGTAGGTCCGGGCCTGCCGAAAGGCTGTGGGTGTCAAAGCTCACGACCGCTCGGAGGCCCGGAATGCAACACGGTAACGCCCCGCTCACACCGATCGGCAGGCTGCGCATGGTGCAGCTCGTCGAGCAGGAAGGCCTCACGTTCGAGGCGGCCGCGGCCGCCTCGAACGTGGCCAAGTCGACCGTCCACACCTGGGTCTCGCGCTGGCGGGCAGCCGGCCCCGTCGAGCGCGCGTCGCGCGCCTGCCTCGAGGACCGCCCCTCGCGGCCCAGGCGCAGCCCGCGGCTGCTCAGCGAGCAAGACCACAACCGCGTCTGCGAGCTCCGCCGGCGCACGGGCTGGGGACCGCGGCTGATCGCCTCGCAGGTTGGGCTTCCGCACTCCACGGTGCACCGGGCGCTGCGCCGCCGCGGTCTCTCGCGCCTGCCGCGGGCTCCGCGGGAGGCGGTGCGCCGCTTCGAGTGGCCCTGCCCGGGTGATCTGCTGCAAATGGACGTCAAGCAGTTCTCCCGCTTCTCCTCGCCCGGCCACGCGGTCACCGGCGACCGCAGCCGCTTGAGCGCGCGCAAGCGCGAGCGGGTCGGCTACGAGTTCGCCCACTCGCTGCTCGACGACCACTCGCGCTTGGCCTATACCGAGCTACATGCCGACCAGCGCGCCGAGACCGTGGTCGGCTTCGTCGAGCGGGCGCTCGCGGTCTTCGCCACTCATGGCATCGAACCCAAGCGCCTGCAGACCGACAACGCCTGGACCTACACCAAGAACCGCGCCCTAGGGCAGCTGCTCGCAGCCCGCGGCATCCAGCACCGCCGCATCCCCCCGCGCACCCCCAAGCGAAACGGCAAGGTCGAGCGCTACCAGCAGACCCTCAAGCGCGAGTGGGGTCTGGGGCAGCGCTACCGCTCCTCGGCGCACCGGGCCCGAGCCCTGCCACACTGGCTGCACCACTACAACGAGCAGCGGCGCCACTCAGCGATCGGCAACCGACCACCTATCAGCCGCGTTCGGAACGTCTCGGGGCAGGACAGCTAGATGGTTGATTCCGCGGTCGCGGCCGCGACCAGGCCGCTACTTGACGATGAACGCGACGTGGCTTCCCAGCCCATGGACCGGCCGCGAGACCCGCAAGGCGAAGTCATAGAACGCACCGTTCCAGTTGACGTCGTCCGAGGCGAGCACACCGCCTTCGCGCAGCTTCTCGAAGGCGTGCTCGAACTCGAAGGCCATGCAATCGTAGGAATGCTCGCCGTCGTGGAGGAAGAAGTCGATGCTGTCGAGCCGGTCGAGCAGCGGTGGAAGCTGCTCCTGGCTCTTCCCGATCACGAGCTCCCAGCGTCCCCGTAGCGAGTCCGGTATCGCCCAGCCGGATTCCTTGCCCGCCGGCACCACGGCTCCGCCCTTTCCCTCCCAGAACCGGTCCTGCTCGGGCTCCGCGTCCATGTATTCCGGCCAGTCGATGGAGGCGAGCTTCCCCGCCCGGTTGTCGTTCAGCGCCTGCAGGATGAAGGCGGTCGAGATGCCGGTGCAGACACCGGTCTCGACGGCCCTCTGCGGCCGGAGCTTTCGGAGCACCGCGTAGAGACGCGCGTCCGCTCCCCTGTCGATTCCCGCAAGGTCAGGGACATAGCCGCGAGGCGTCGCGTCGGTGACGTTCTCGCCGAACCACTCCTGGACGCCCTCGACGTGCTCGAACAGCCCGCTCTGCCTGAGCTCGGAGCGATACCCGTCGAGCTCCGCGAGATCGTCGAACACCGGCCCCAGAAGGAGCTGGTCGACCTCCTGCCTGGTCTTGACGATAGACCTTGCCACGCCTCGATACTAGCCAGACGCGAAGCGGGCTCGCTACGGCTTGCGGCGGGCCAATCCGCGCGCGCGTTCGGCCACGGCCCAGAGAGGACTCGAGCGAAGCCGGCGCACGGCCGGAGAGACCTTGGCCCTGAAGCGGCGCTCGTCGTCGTCGTAGTAGACCCCGATTCGCGGCCATTCGAGCGGCCGCGCTGCCCGCAGCCTGCTCGACAGCGCAGCGGCCACCTCATAGCCGGCCGCGGCGGCGGCGCGCACCACGCGCTCGTCGACGTCGCCGTAGGGATAGGCGAGCGAGCGGCAGGGACGGCCCAGCAGCCGCTCGCACTGCTCCCGCGACCGCCCAAGCTCCAGGGCCAGCCGCTGGTCGTCGAGCTCGGTCAGCTTCGGGTGCGAGCAGGTGTGGGATCCCACCTCCCAGCCGGCGTCCACGAGGCGATGCAGCTGGGCGGAGTCCATGGGCAGCATCTCCTGCTCGTGCGGGCCGCCCAGCCATTGGTCGACCCCCGGCCAGCTCATCGGCGCGGAGCTGCCGACAAAGTCCGTCGCGACGTAGACGCTGCCGACCAGCCCCAACCTCGACATGACCGGGAAGGCGAGATCGACCACCGAGCGGTAGCCGTCGTCGAAGGTGATCGCCACCTTCCTCTTCGCCGGCGCAGCGGTGACCGCCTCGGTCAGCGTGGCGCCGCGATAGCCGCGCTCGACCAGCAGCTCGAGCTGGCGCTCGAAGCGTGCGGGCGTGATCGAGAGGTCGGCGGTCCAGCTCTCGCTCACGGCGTGGTAGCAGAGCACCAGCGTGTCGCTCATGCCGCCGTCCCGCGCTGCTCGAGCAGCTGCTCGTAGAGGTCGACGTAGCGTTCGACGATGCTCTCGATGGTGTAGCTCGAGAGCTCGGCGCGTGCGGCATCGGCGATCTCTCGCCGGCGCTCGGGGTCGCGCAGCAGCTGCTCCAGCGAGCGAGCGAGGGCGTCGCTGTCACCGGGCGGCACGAGCAGGGCGGTGCGGCCGTTCTCGAACACGTCTCCCAGCCCGCCGACGTCGGTCGACACCAGCGGCCTGCCGTGCGCCATGCACTCGAAGCCGAACAGCGGCGAGCCCTCGAAGTCGGAGCTCATGGCGGCGACGTCGATTCCCTCCAGCACGACGTCGACGTCCTCGCGCATGCCGAGGAAGCGAACGCGATCGCCGAGGCCCGCCTCGGAGGCGTGGCGCTCGAGACGCGGCCGGCAGGGACCGTCCCCGGCAATCACCAACTGCGCCTGGGGCAGCGAGTGGGAGAGCTGCGCGAAGGCGTCGATCAGGACCTGGATCGCCTTCTGGGGCCGCAACCTCGCGACCGTCCCGACCACCGGCGTCTCGGGCGCGAGGCCAAGCTCGGCGCGCAGGTTGCCGCCGTTGGCCGACGGCCGGGGAATGTAGGGGTTGGGCATCACGCGCACCTTGCGCTCGGGCACGTGCTCCCAGTCGACCATCAGCCGCTTGTTCGCCACCGTCAGGAAGACGTGCGTCAGCCGCCCGATCAAGTAGCCGTCGAGCAGGCGGCGGTAGGGCTTGCCTCGATAGGCCCAGGTGTGCTCGTGCGCGATCACGACCGGCACGCGGCAGGCGCGACCGAGCAGCGAGCCCCAGAAGTTCGATCCCCACATGTGAGCGTGCAGGATCTGCACCCGCTCCCGGCGTAGAACGCGGGTCAGGTGCCGCCAGGCAAGCAGGTCGGCTCGGCTGCGGCGATTCAGCGGCAGGTGGCGCACACCCGCCGTCCGCAGCTGCTGGAGCAGCTCTCCCTCGACCGCTCGTGTGGTGCAGACCGTGACGTCGAAGCGCTCCCGCGGCAGCCTGGTGGCCAGAGCCAGCACCAGGCGCTCGGCTCCGCCGGGGTCGAAGTCCAGCGACTCGATCAGCATCACGACCGGGACGGGACGCGCCAGCGGCGCGCTCATGAGCGCGCCGGCTCGCCGGCTTGCCCGCTGGTCCTGCGCGCGAGACCCAGCAATGCCGGGCCCAGAGCGAGCAGCAACCAGAGCTGCTTGCTGTACTGCTCGGATTGGAAGAAGTCGGTCGCCAGCACGCCGACGGTCGCGACCAGGAAGGCCCACGTCAGCACCTCGAGCCGCACGTCTCCCTGCTCGCGGAAGAGCCGCGCCGCTCTCGCCGCGCAGGCGATCGAGAAGGCGATGATGGCCAGCAACAGCAGCAGCCCCGGAATGCCGAGCTCCGCCAGCGTCTGGAGGTAGATGTTGTGGGTCTGCTTGGGTCTGTCGAGCACGAAGTCGTCACGCACCAGCGCTCCCGGCTCGAGCAGGAACCGAGGCGAGCTGGTCTGGAAGTTGCCGGCCCCGACGCCCAGCAACGGCTCCTGCTCGACCATCCGCCAGCCGATCCGCCAGAGGTCGACCCGGCCCGCGCCGCCCTGAACACGGATGATTCTGTCGCGGACTTGCGGCGTCGCGACGGAGGTGAACCAGACGCCGCCCACCGCCGCCACCAGCAGAGCCACGACCGCTGCCCGCCCGCGCCAGCGCCCCGCCGCGAAGATGCCCGCGAGCGCGACCAGCATCAGCGCCAGCAGCCCCGAGCGGGAAAGGCTGTAGAAGACCCCTCCGACGCACAGCGCCGCCGCCGCAAGTGCCGCCGTGCGGACCGCCGGGGAACGACGCGTTGCTATCGCGATGCCGACCGCGATCGCGAACGCCGCCACCAGAACAGACGCCAGCTCGTTGGCCTCCCCGACCGCGCCGGCCAGCCTTCCCTCCTCGGTCGGCTGCGGGACCACGAAGCCGAACGCCGCCGACAGCAGCGCCCCGGCGACGAAGGTCCACGCCAGCCACGTCACGTGGCGCTTCTGCCGCAGGGCAGTGAAGACGATCGGGAACAGCAGGAAGTTGAGTCCGAACCGCGATGCCGATGTGAGCGCCTCTCCTGCGTCGGTCGCCCACAGCGCGCTGATGCCGGTCCAGGCGGCGAAGACGCCGAGCAGGTACACGGCGCCCGGGTGCTCGGAGAAAAAGTCGGCGCGCATGTCGGAGCGAGTCGCGACCGCTCCCAGCCAGGAAAGCGCCAGCACCAATCCGATCACCTTCGTGACGCTGAAGGCGGGGCCGCCCGGTATCACGTCCACGAACGTCAACAGCGTGAAGGCGCATAGCCCCAGCGGGAGGTCCGCCATTACGACGCTGACCACGCCGAGCGCGACGGCGGCCGCAATAGCGAACTGCGGACGCGCGCCGGCCAGCATGCCGAAGAGGGCGGCGCCCGCCAGCAGCAACGCCGGCCAACCCAGCGCGGGAAGGCGAAGTCGCAGAGCCACGGCGGAGAGCGTCTGTCAGGTCGTGGGCAGCGCCGGCTGTCGCTCGCCGGCGCCCTCGAGCGCCGCCGGGCTGCCGCCGCCCGTCCCACCGTAGTAGCTCTGGTCGCGCGGAGGGCTGACGCCCAGCAGGACCAGCCCGATCGGCCTCAGTGCGTGCTGTGCAAGCAGCTGGCCGAGCAGCATCAGCTGCCGCAGGTCCGTCTTGCCAAGCCTTGCCACCACGACGAGGTCGTCCGCCGTCTCCACCAGCGGCAACGCGTCTATGACCGTGGTCAGCGGCGGCGAGTCGAAGATCACGAAATCCGCCATCCGCTTCGCCTCGTCGATCAGGCGCCGTGCGCCCGGCAGCGAGAGCTGGTCGGCCATCCAGTCTCCGTCGCGGTCGACCAGCAGCAGCTTGAGCCTGTCGCCGTAGGCGTTCGTCGTAACGAGCGCCTCCGCGAGCGGCAGGTTGTCTATCAGCACGCTCGCGATGCCACGATCGGCGCTCACTCCAAGTGCCTGAGCGATCCTGGGCTTGCGCGAATCGGCCTCGATCAGGATCGTGCGCTGGCCCGCGAGCGCAAGCGAGACGGCAAGGTTCACCGCCGTGGTCGTCTTGCCCTCCGAGGGCGAGGAGCCGGTGATCATCACGCAGCGCCCGGCCGCTCCGAACCCGTTGCCGCCGGGGTCGGAGCCGCCGGCTCCCGCCGGCGCAAGCGCCGAGCGCAACATGCGAAAGGCCTCGACGGCGGCCGGCGAAAGTCGCTGCGGCGGTATCGGTCCTCCGTGGCCGCTTCGGCCCTCGTCGGGGACACGCGCCAGCACGGGCAGCCGGAACAGCGCGCGAAGCTGTTCCTCGCGGCGCAGTCGCGGGTCGAGCAGCTGGGCCGCGAAGGCCAGGCCCAGCCCGAGCATCAGGCCCGCCACGAGGCCGGCGGCGATGCTGAGCTTCGGCCTCGGCGAGGACTGGCTTCCAGGCTCTTCGGCGCGGGTGTCGAGCCGGATCGTGGGGTCGGGGCCGGTCCTCAGCGCCTCGAATTGAGCCAGCCGGCTCTTCAGGACGTTGACGTCGCCGGCCGTTCCCGCCTTGATCTGGCGCCTCAGGCCCGCGATCAGCAGGTCCAGCTGGTTGTACAGCTTGCGCGTACGGTCCAGCACCACCGCTTCGCCGAAGGCGTTCGCGAGCCGCTGAGCGAAGCGCGGGTCTGTCGCCGTCGCCGTGATGGCGACGACGTAGCTCTGCGCAACCGGGGCGGCCGAGACATCGTCGAGCAGCGATCCGGCGCTGCGGTTGGTGTCGAGCCTCTGCCGCGCTATGCGCGCGACGTCCCGCGTCGTCACCAGCCTCGCGGCCGTCTCGACGTCGCGGGTCGGGTCGCCCGAGTCGCGGATCAGACCCAGCACGGTGAGCGCGTCGTTGTCCCTCGAGATCGGCGTCACCAGCAGGTCGGCATGTGTCTCGTAGGACTTGTCTGCCGTCGCGACGTAGAGCGCGGCGACGAGCGTGGTCACGATGACCGCGGCGGCGATCAGCTTCCAGCGCTCGAGGATCGTCTCGAGATAGCGACGCACACCCTGCTGCTCACCCTCCGGAACCAGCCATGTAGCCGTTCCAGCGGCCGTCTGTGTGTGGTCGTTAGCCAAAGCGTCGCTGTCTCTTCAGAGGCAGTTGCGAAGGATAGACCCGCCCGCCGCTGCCAAGACCACTATTCGTCAGGGCAGTTGCCGGTCTTGAGCAAGGACGCGGCGCCGCAAGGCTGCGTCCGTGCCCGGCCTGCCGGTCGAGCAGGGGGTCACGCACGGCGTCAGGGGAAGAAATCGCGGCCCTGGCCGCCGCCCGAGGGGGTCTAGTCGTTGGTGCGGAAGGACTGGCCGCAACCGCAGGCGGCGGTGACGTTCGGGTTGTTGACCGCGAAGCCCGCGCCCTGGAGCCCATCCACGAAGTCGACCTCGGAGCCGTCCACGAAGGGCAGGCTCTGCTCGTCGATCAGGAGCGTGATCTCCTGCTGGCGGTAGATCTGGTCCCCGTCGCGCTTCTCATCGAAAGCAAGCGCGTACTGAAAGCCGGAGCAGCCCCCGCCTCGCACGGCGACGCGCAGGCCCGACTCGCTCTCGCCAGCCTGCCCGTTGAGCAGCTCCCTGACCTTCTCCGCAGCTTTGTCCGTGAGGGTGACCATTGAACCTCCGTCTTGAAGAATGACTCGGCGCGACCCGGGCATTGCTTTAGCCGATCTTCGGGTTCCCGGGCGTCCGCGTTCCATTCTAGCGGGGCCGCCAGCTTGCCTGCCCCAAATCGAGAAATCTCGCGAGGTGCTCGGGAAACTGATACAAGGACGTGGTGGAACCGCGGTTCACCCGGTCGGAGCAGCTCTCAGACACGGCCCGCGCCGGGAATGGAGCAGTGCGCCAGGTCGCGGTGGTGACCGATACCACCGCCTACCTCCCGACCGAGGTGGTCCGGCAGCACGACATCCGGCTCGTCAGCCTCTACATCAACTGGGAGGACGGCAGCCAGCGGGAGTCCCAGATCGGCGACTACGGCGACTTCTACGAGCGCCTTCGCTCCGCTGAGCGGCTTCCGACCACGTCGCAGCCTTCGATCGGCGACTTCCTGGAGGTCTTCGAGCCACTGGTCGGGCAGGGCCTGGACGTGGTCTCCGTCCACATTTCAGGCGGTATCTCGGGAACCGTGGAGAGTGCCCGCCAGGCCGCCGAGCAGATCGGCATCCGGGGCAGCGGCCAGGTCACCGTGGTCGACTCAGAGACGGGTGCCGGGGGCCTCGGTCTGACCGTGCTGGCGGCGGCGCGCGCGGCGCAGGCCGGTGCCGCGGCCGCCGAGGTGGAGCAGGCGGCCCGGGATGCGCGCGCGAGCCTCAAGATGTGGTTCGCCGTCGACACGCTCGAGTACCTGCGCCGCGGCGGGCGCATCGGAGCCGCGTCGGCATGGCTCGGCACGGCGCTGAAGATCAAGCCGATACTGACGCTCGACAGGGAGATCACCCCGATCGAGCGCGTGCGGACCAGCGCACGTGCACGCCGGCGGCTGACCGACTACGCCCAGCAGCGCAGCGAGGACGGCGCAGATGCCTGGGTCGTCCAGCACATACAGGCAGAGGAGGAAGCCAATCGCCTGATAGCCGAGGCGGAGCAGTTCTTCGGCCACCCACCGATCTTCGTGTCGGAGGTCGGCCCTGTGATCGGCGCCCACGTCGGACCGGGCCTGCTCGGCATAGGCGGCGTGCCCTCCGCTGTGATGGAGCCGCTGCAGGCCGCCACCGTGGTGGCCGACAGCGCAGGCGTCTAGCGGCAGCGTCCCGAGCAGGGCGCCAAGCCGCCGTTTTAGCCGCGGCGCTGGCCACCGAGCGCCACGTGCCGGCCCGGCCTACCGCCTAGCCCGGCTGGGCCGCTGCGGGCGGAGGCTGCGGTGGGCCAGGTGGCGCCTGGGGCTGGGCGAGGATCTTGCTCTCCTGGCGGTACGCCCACCAGTCCTGGAGCAGGATCTTGATCGAGGCGGCCACCGGGACCGCCACCAGGGCGCCCAGCACTCCCATCAACTTTGCGCCGCAGAGCACGGCCACCAGCACCACGAGCGGGTGCAGCTGCACCATCCGGCGCTGTACCAGCGGCTGGATGATGTTGTTCTCGAACTGCTGGTAGACGATCGCGTAGATGGTCCAGATGATCGTGACCGTGGGGAAATCGTGGAAGGCGGTCACCACGCCGACGATCACGGCGCCGATCGTCGCGCCCACGAGCGGGATCAGCGACATCACCCCCATCACCACGGCCAGCGGCGCGGCGAACGGGACGCCGAGGATCGTCAGCACGATGAACGCCATCGAGCCGTCTATGAACGAGATCGCGAAGGCACCGGCCACGTAGCCGCTGACCGCGCCGCCCATGTGGTCGAGCAGCTTGCGCTGCCGGGCGGCTCGCTCGGGCGGTTGCAGCGACAGGGCACCATCGATCCAGCGGCGGCCGCTGCCGAGCATGAAGGCCGTCAGGACCAGGATCGTCACCAGCGCGAACAGGCTGTTGACGAGGCCGAAGCCGACGTCGCGCAGCGTGCCGGCCGCTCCCCCGACCCTCTGGGGCAGCTTGGCGGCCTCGTCCTGCAGCTTCTGCGTTATGTCGTAGTCCTGCTCCAACTTGCGCAGGCGATCGTTCTTCTGCACGTAGTCCTGGACGTCCTGCGCGTACTTCGGCGCGTTGTCGGCGAGGTCGTTGATCTCGCTCACTATCGGTGGGATGAAGAGCAGGCCGATCCCCACGACCGCGGCGAACAGGCCAACGTAGACCAACATGATCGCGAAGCCGCGCCGCATGAACCGGTTCAGGTAGTTGACCGGTCGCGACAGCGCGGTCGCGAGGAAGAGCGAGACGAAGAGCCAGGTCAGTGGCTGGCGCAGCCTGTAGATGAGGTACAGACCGAACAGGACGCCGACCACGATCAGGACGACCCGCAGAACCGCCTTCGCCGACGGACCATCAGCGCTCATCGGCCAAACCCTAGACACGGGATAGGCCAGAAAGCCCGCGGCAACACCTGCCGGCCCGCTGCGGATGCGGAAGGGCTAGGCGGTTAGCGGCGGCGGAAGAGTCGCCTGCCGACCAGGAAGCCGACCGCCACTCCGGCGGCGATCGCGACGCCGCGATGCTCGTTCACCTGGCGGCGCCAGTCCGTCAGCAGGTTCATGCGCGTGCGCAGCTCGTCGACCGAGGTCGCCAGCTCGTGGCGCCTCTGGATGATCGAGCTGCGGATCTCTTCTGGCGGACGTGTCGGCACCATTGGCTCCCGAGGGCCCCGTCAGGGGCTCGCTAGCACTCCAGGCACAGCTTCGGAAAAAGGTGACCCGAGCTTGAGCCGCGCAGTCGCGAAATCACCCGCGCGCCTCGCTCGATTCCGACATCGCCGCCTGCACCTCGGGATGCTCGATCGCCTCCTTGATCAGGCGGGCCTCCTCGATCGCTTGGTCGGGCGTCGGCGGCGTTCCCTTCTTGAAGCTGCGCAGCGCGAACAGCCCGCCGGCGACCGCCAATAGCACCAGGACGGCGCCCACGATCAGAAAGCCGAGCCAGATGCTGTCGACGATGCCGGCCAGGCCCCAGGCCGCGGACTGGAGCAGGTATATGAGCGCGAAGAGCAGGAAGACGGCCGCCACGGCGCCGGCGACCGCTCCGGCCGCGATACTCCTGACCTTCTGCTCGACCTCCGCCTTTGCCAGCTCGATCTCCTCGCGCACCAGCAGCGACGCGTTCTCCGACACGCGCGTGACCAGCTCACCGAACGAGCGCTCTTCGGCGGCGGAGCGACCTGGCAAATCGTCAGCGGCCAACGCGGCTCACCAATCCCGCCAGCAACAATCCGCCCACCAACGCCGCGCCCAGTAGCACCTCGGGGCGCTCAGCCGACTGAGCCGGCGAAGCGCTGCCGTAGCCGTCCACGGTCGGCGATCCGTTCTGCTGGGCCGTCTGTGTCGCATCGGTGCCGGAGGTGCTCATTCGTGCCTCAATCGGGTGGATCCTCGTTGAAGAGTCGGCGCCAGACGGTTGCAGCCGCCCGGTTCGCGGCGATCGCGGCCACCGCACCGAGGCCGGCGACGAGACCGCTCCACATCAGCCTCTTCATGACGGCGTTCTCCTGCACGGCCGGAAGAGTACCCCTTTCGAGCGGACGCGACACAGGCGGCTCCACGGGGCGGCAATCGACGAATAGCCTAGTTTTCATCGCGCTTGCAGCGGGGAAAAGTTGGGTGAGGTGAGGGAGCCACAGGGGACAGGAGGTTCGTCGGCAGCTTGCCGTTTTTCCCGGGCCATGACTGCCGCCGCGACGGCCTCGATCGTGCTGGCGGCGCTGTGCACGGCGCCCGCGCACGCGACCCACAGCGCCACCGACTTCACACTTCAACCGGCCTCACCGGAGGCGGGCGCGAGCGTCAACGCGTCCAGCTCGACCACCCTTTCTTACGGGGCGAGCCTGACCGAGGACGTGAAGAAGACCATCGGTCACTTCGCGCCCGGGCTGCTGGCCAACCCGGAGGCGGTGCCCCATTGCCCACAGGCCCTGTACCTGGCGGACGCGTGCCCACCGGACACGCTGATCGGCAGCTCACAGGCGGTCGTCAACGGTCTCATCACGGAGAACGGCCGCATCTACAACCAGGAGCTGCTCGCCGGCGAGGCGGGGCGGCTCGGCATCATCGTCGACGCGTCGACCGGGAAGCTGTTCCTGACCGCGCCCTTCTACGTGCGAACCAACGGCGACTACGGGCTCGACGGCATCCTGGACGACATTCCGCGCCTGACCCCCGGCACGCAGATAACGAAGCTCAGCTTCACGCTCTTCGGCAAGGCCCAGGGTCGCAACTTCACCCGCGGCCCGACCTCGTGTTCGCTCAAGGTCTCGACCGGCGAGGCCTTCGGCTACGAGCACGACGTGTCCGTCAGCGGGCCGTCGTCCTCGTACACGCCGACAGAGTGCCACAGGCTTCCGTTCAAGCCCACCTTCGTGATCTCGGCAGGTTCGCCGGGAACCACCGGCTTCAAGCGCAATCCGTCGCTGCGTGTGCGGGTCACGCAACAGCCAGGCGAGGCGGGAGTGCTCGGCAACGGCCTCACGCTGCCGAAGGAGCTCACGCCCGACACCGGCTCGTTCGGGCAGATCTGCAGCGAGAGCCAGCTGGCGGCCGGTAGCTGTCCGGCGGGGGCCAGGGTCGGAGACACCGGGGCGACTTCGCCGTTCCTGGCAACCCCGCTCTCGGGTCCGGTCTGGCTGGTTCAGAAGGCGGGCAGCGTGCTGCCGGCGCTGGTCGCCGACCTGAGGGGAAGGGTCCCGGTCAAGATCACGATCACGACCGCGATCATCGGCGGCAGCCAGGTCAGGTCGACGGTCACCAACGTTCCCGACCTGCCGATCGGAAGCTTCGACCTCTCGCTCTACGGCGGCCCGGACGGCGTGCTGTTGAACAAAACCGACCTCTGCTTTGCCAACGACGCGCGATCGCGCTTCAGGACGCTGAGGGCGGACGTCACCTTCGCCGCGCACAGCGGAGCGTTGACGAACTCGCGGCCGCGCATCGGGGTCGAGGGCTGCGCACCGGCGGTCTCGGGGTCGCTGCGGGGCCGGTCGAGGCCGAAGCTGAGCTTCACGCTCAAGTCTCATCCAGACGCCCAGAGGTTCCGGGCCGCCGAGCTGGTGCTGCCGAAAGGCCTCGCCCTGGTCCGCAGCAAGGTCAGGCGACAGGTGTCGGGGAAGGCGTCCAAGCGCCTGGGGCGCAGCGCCTTCAAGGTCCGCGGCAAGCGCAAGCTGATCGTGACGGGGCTGCCGAAGCAGGGCGCGTCGGCGCTCGTGGTACGCCTCGGCCGCGGCTCGCTGAAGGCGCGCGGCAAGCTCCGCAGGGCGCGAATCAAGGTCGTGGCCACGGACGTCAAGGGCAAGCGCGTCACGGGCAGCGCCCGCATCCGCGTTCGCCGCCGCTAGCCCCCCCGCTTCCGCTAGGCGCGCTCTCGCGCCTCAGGCACCGGTGGCGTCGCCCGCCACGGCGCGCTCCGCCTGCAGGCCCGCGCAGATGGTCTCGACGACCATGTCCTTGGCCTGCTCGAAGTCCTGCGTGCTCTTGCCCAGGCCTTCGAAGATCCAGGCGCTCAGGAGCTGCTCGATGGCACCGTAGAAGCAGAGACTGGCGAACGTGGCAGAGATGTCGTCACGCAGCGTTCCGTCCTCCTGCCCGTCGGCGACTATGCGAGCGATGCCGTCGTAGGCCTGGGTGATCTCCGCCAGGTGATGCGAGCCGAACGTGTTCGCCGCGCGGGTCACCTCGACGATGATGACCTTCATCAGCTCGGGGTCGTACTGGTAGGAGTCGATGATGAAGGACGCGATCGCGTAGAGCTTGTCGCGCACGGGAAGGTCCTGCTTCTCGGTGTCACCGATCATCTCGACCAGCAGCTCCCAGCGCTCGGAGAAGATCGTGTTCAGCACCTCGTCCTTGGAGCGGAAGTAGTGGTAGACGAGACCGTAGGCGACGTTCGCCTCCTTGGCGATGTCTGACACGCGGCAGCGGTGGAATCCCTCGCGCGCGAACACGCGAATGGCCGCATCGAGAATCAGGCGCCGCTTGTCGACGGGCTCTGCGCGCTTGGCGTTCATGGTGTCGGGATCGGGACGGTCATCGGCCTGCGGCCTCCAGCACCGCTGCAGGCCAAGCGTAAGCCTCGGGTCGGCGGTGTGCGAGCGAGGGCAGTTGCTCGCGGATGCGATCCTGGGCGGTGAGGTCCAGATCGGCGATCACGAAGCACTCGCTGTCGGGCGCGACGGCGAGTGTCACTCCCCACGGGTCGACGATCATCGAGCGGCCATAGCTCTCGTGGCCTGGCGGATGCACACCGATCTGACCGGCCGCGATCACGAACACCTGGTTTTCGATCGCGCGGGCGCGAACCAGCACCTCCCAGTGGTCCCTGCCGGTGTGAAGGGTGAACGCCGCCGGTAGGGCGACCGCCCGGGCGCCGCGCACGGCCAGGATCCGGAACAGCTCCGGAAAGCGCAGGTCGTAGCAGATGGTCAGGCCCAGCGGCAGCCCTTCCACGTCGGCGATCACGATCTCGTCACCCGGCGCTTCGGTGTCGGACTCGCGGTAGACCACGCCACCCAGCTCGACGTCGAACATGTGGATCTTGCGATAGACGGCGTGGTGCTCGCCGTCCGGGCCGATCGCGACCGAGGTGTTTCGCAGCTTCTGCTCGCCGTCGACGCCCTCGACGATGCTGCCTGCGACCAGCCACACGCCCAGCTCCTGCGCGAGCCCGGACATGATGCGAAGGGTCGGGCCGTCGAGGGGCTCCGCGCCGGCACGCAGGTGCTGCTCGGTGCCGATCACGTTGAACTTCTCCGGCAGCACCACCAGCTCGGCGCCCGACTCGGCCGCGCCGCGCGTCAATCGCACCGCAGCCTCGAGGTTGCGGTCCTTGTCCTCCGTCGAGTTCAGTTGTACGGCTGCTGCCCGCAATTCGCCCCGTCGGTCGACCCCACGTCAGCCGGTTGAGTCACGATTGACTCGCGAGTCAACACGAATCGATTATAGGCACGGCTCCCGCCAGGCCGCTGTCGCGTTGGCGCACGACGCCGTTACGAACGCTGAGCAGCCCGCCGGGCCCGAAGCTCCGCGATCAGCAGCTTCGCCCGCATCGCGGCCACCAGGTCGCGCATCGGCTCGACCGCGCGCTCGAGCAGGTCGGCCGCCTCGTCGGTGTCCATCTCGCCGACCAGCCGCTCCATCATCACGCCGACCTCCTCGCTCACCAGCCGCTCGAGGTTGCGCTTGTAGATCAGCGTGTCGTAGACGGTAAACCCCAGCGTCTCCGAATAGCCGGACGCGCGCATGCGGCTGACCGCCTCGATGATCTGCACGTCGTCGGGCCCGTAGTGCTTGCTCGAGTTGCGCACACGCGGGGTGAGCACGTCGAGCCGCTCCAGCCGCTCCAGCGCCTCCTCCGGCAGGCCGTAGCGCTCTTTCACCTCCAGCTCGCTGAGGCCGCGGTCGTCCTGGCCGCTCAGAACGCGCTCCAGCACCCGGTCCTCGAGCTCGATCAGCGCCCGCAGCCGGTCGGGGCCGTTGCCCTGGCCGTTGTCGTCCAGGATCTCCTTGATCACTTTCAACGGCAGGAAGCGCTCCTCCTGAAGCTGCTTGATCAGCTTAAGCCGGTCGACGAACTCGCGCGGGTAGTACGCCATGTTGCGCGAGGTCCGGATCGGCTCGGGAAGCAGCCCTTCGCGCAGGTAGTGCTTGATGGTGCCGGTCGACACTCCCGCTGCCTCGGCAAGCTCGCGCATGCGCAGCAGGTCCTGGTGCTCACCGTCCGCGCTTCCCGTTTGCGCCGGCTGGCCGCTCACACCGCACCCTGCTCGTGCAGCGCCGCGATTCGCTCGTCGTCGAAGCCGATCGAGCGCAGCACCTCGTCCGTGTGCTGGCCGAGCGCGGGGGCCGCGCTCTCGACGGCGGCGGGCGTGCGCGAGAGCTTGATCGGAAAGCCGACCTGCTTCACGGGCCCTATGCCGGGCTGGTCCAGCTCCAAGACCATGTCGCGGGCCCGCACCAGCTCGGACTCGAGCACCTCCTCGGTCTCCAGCACCGGCTCCAGGCAGCAGTCGTGTTCGCCGGCGAACGCCGTCCACTCGTCGCGCGTGCGCTGCTTGAACACCGCAGCGACCTCGGCGCCCGCCGCCGAGTCGGGATGCTCGAACTGCCTCTCCACCAGGTCGGGCCGCTCGACTCCCGCGCACCAGTTCTGCCAGAACTTGGGCTCCAGCGCTCCGAGCGCGACCCAGCCGCCGTCACTGGTCTCGTAGGGGAAGTAACAAAGGATGCCGCCGGCCAGCTCGATCTCGCCGCGGCGGGGCGGGCGCTGCTCGCAGAAGTAGCGCGCCACGACCATCGCCAGCCACGACAGCGAGCCGTCGGTCATCGAGATGTCGACCAGCTGCCCCTCGCCCGAGCGCTCGCGCTCGTGCAGCGCCGCAAGGATCCCGACCGCCGCCATCAGCGCGCCCCCGCCGAGGTCCGCGATCTGGCCGGCCGACTGCACCGGCGGGCCGCCGCGGCGGCCGGTCAGCCCGAGCAGGCCGTTCAGCGCCAGATAGTTGGTGTCGTGCCCCGAGCGCGCGGTCAGCGGGCCGGTCTGGCCGTAGCCCGAGATCGCGCAGTAGACGAGCCCCGGGTTTCGCTCCCGCAGCGCCTCGTAGCCGACGCCAAGCCGATCCATGACCCCGGGCCGGAAGCTTTCCACCAGCACGTCGTGGTCCTGCGCCAGCCGCAGCAGTACGTCCCTCCCCTCGGGGTTCTTGAGGTTCAGGCGCAGGGAGCGCTTGTTACGGTTCAGCCCCAGGAAGTATGCGGAGGCGGTGCCGTTCTTCTTCTGCTCGTCGCCGCCGTAGTAAGGGGGCATCCAGCGGATGTAGTCCCCGCCCGTGGTGTCCTCGACCTTCAGCACGTCCGCGCCGAGGTCCGCCAGCAGCAGCGTGCAGAAGCCGCCCGGCAGCAGCCGGCTGAGGTCGAGCACCCTGATGCCCTCCAATGGCCTCACTCCCGCCACGCCGTGCCCCTTTCCCCGCGCCCTTAACTCTCCGCCGCAGCAGCGGCGGAGGCCGGCTCGGGCGGCCACTTCATCCTGCGGGTGCCCAGCTTCGCGCGCGCCTCGTCGACCGTCGCGGCGCGGCGCCCGATGTCCTCGACCATCTGTCGCGCCTTTGCGATCAGATCGCCGTTCGAGCGCGCCATCTCTCCGTTTGGCAGATAGAAATTGTCCTCGAGGCCGACACGGAAGTTCCCTCCCAGGGTCAGGGCCGCGGCTCCCAGCATCCACTGGTCACGGGAGATCCCGATCACTCCCCAGTTGTTCGGACCCTGCGCGCCACCCGGGACCTGCTCCGACATGTGCGCGAGGTTGCGCGCGCTCGGGCGGATGCCGCCGGTGACGCCCATCACGCACGAGACCTGGAGCGGCTCGCGCAGCAGCCCCATGTCCAGCAGCGGGTCGAGGTTGGCGATGTGGCCGGAGTCGAAGCACTCGTGCTCGGGCTTGATGCCGAGCTCGTTCATCGCCTTCAGGAACGTCATGATCGTCTCGAAGGAGTTCTCGAACACGGTGTGGAAGACGAAGTCCTTTCGCCGCCGGGAGTACTTGGCGTAGTTCATCGAGCCCATGTTGAGCGCGCCCACCTCCGGGCGCAGCGCCCGCAGGTACTCGATGCGCTTCTCGATCGGGACGCCAACCGCACCGGTCGAGTAGTTGATGATCACGTCGCCGACCTCGTTCAGGATCGCGTCCGTGATGTTGCGGAAGTCCTCGACCTCGTAGCTCGGCACGCCGTCGGGGGTGCGTGCGTGGACATGGATCATCGAGCCGCCTTCGTCGACGATCCGGCGCGCCTCGGCTGCGTATTCCTCCGGCGTGTAGGGGATCGCCGGGCACTGGTCGCGGTTGGCGACCGCGCCCGAGATCGAGCAGGTGATGATCACGGGGTCCTCGAAACGGCTCATCCGCCCTCCTCGCTGTTGGTCGCTGCCTGGCTCAGTCCGGCTGCACGAAGGGCGGGCTCGCGCTCCGTGAAGAGCTGGATTCGAACCACCTTCCCAGCCTTGAACGTGTAGACCATGAAGGACCTGATCTCGACCTCGACCTGGCTGCCCTTGCCCTTCGCGCGCTGATGGGCCGTGACCAGGGAGCGATCGTCCACCTCGACGATGTCCAGGATCTCGATCTGCATCCACTGCCAGCTCTCGAACCACGAGCTCAGGGCCTGACGAACCCCTCCATGACCGTGATAGGTCTGTGCGCCCGGTGCCGTCGGCCATTCGTGCAGCTCGACCTCAGGATCGAGCTGCGACACAACCAGATCGAGGTCGAGGCGGTTGAACGCGTCGGCGAACCTGCGTACGAGCGCAGCCTTGTCCGATTCAGCGCCGCGGACGCTCTCGGGGTTCATCCCTGCTCGTCGGCAGTCGCGGCCGCGACGACCTCGACGTAGGCCTCATCCGCCCCGACGCTGTCCGCGGCGCCTTCGTACAGTCGGCGACCGAGGCCGAAGTTGAACTGGATCGACGTCTCCGCGTGCTCCTTCTCCTCCGGTCCTACGACCCTCGCGGTAGCCTCGATGGACGGCCCGAGCGGCTTGCCGCGCAGCGTGCAGGGAGCGACCAGCACGCGCGGGGCTTTGAAGGTAACGATCAGCCCGTACTTGTGACCGTGCAAACCGTCGAATGTCCCATTCGTGGGACGCTCGGCAGCTCGACGAGCCACGCGACTGCGGACGGCGTCGTAGACCCGGTTCTGCAGTTCGAGCAGCCTGCTCACACCGGCATCACGCCGTGTTTCTTCCAGGGCCGCTCGACGCGCTTGGTCGCCGCCATCTCGAGGCCGCGGATTATCCGAGGACGCGTCTCGCGCGGGTCGATGATGTCGTCCACCATGTCGTTGCCGGCGGCGATGTAGGGGTCGATGATCTTCTTGAAGTTGTCGACCATCTCCTTGCGCGTCGCCTCGGGGTCGTCGGCGGCCTCGATCTGCTTGCGGAAGATGATGTTCACGGCTCCCTCCGCGCCCATTACGGAGATCTCCGCCGAGGGCCAGGCGACGATCAGGTCCGGCTCGTAGGCCCTGCCGTTCATGACGTAGTAGCCGGCGCCATAGGCCTTGCGCACGACGACCGTGACCTTCGGCACCGTCGCTCGCGAGATCGAGTACAGCATCTTGGCGCCGTGCCGGATAATGCCCTCCTGCTCGACCTTGGTGCCGACCATGAACCCCGGAACGTCCTGAAGGAACACCAGCGGGATGTTGAACGCGTCGCAGAGGCTGACGAAGCGCGCCGCCTTATCGGCCGAGTCGTTCTCGAGGATGCCGGCCAGCTGCTTCGGCTGATTCGCCACGATGCCGACCGGCCGGCCGCCGAAGCGGGCGAAGCAGGTGATGATCGTCTTCGCGAACTTGGGCTTGATGTCGAAGTACTCGCCGTCGTCGACGATGCGCTCGATCAGGTCGTACATGTCGTAGGGATGGCGCGGTGACTCGGGAACGATGTCGAGCAGCTCCTCGTCCATGCGGTCCACGGGGTCGGTGGTCGGCCGGATCGGAGGCTGCTCTTCGCAGTTGGAGGGAAAGTACGACAGGTACGTCTTGATGGCCTCGATGCACTCGCGGTCGTCGGCCACCTCGAGGTCCCCCACGCCCGACTTGCGGCAGTGGATC
Source organism: Solirubrobacterales bacterium (assembly GCA_038330145.1). GTDB lineage: Bacteria > Actinomycetota > Thermoleophilia > Solirubrobacterales > JBBDJG01 > JBBQNR01. The sequence goes on along the minus strand of JBBQNR010000008.1, from coordinate 23,893 downwards.
TTCGCTCCCCCTAGCTCCTCCTGAGTGACGTCCTCGCCCGTGACGGCCTTCACGAGGTGCGGGCCGGCGAGCGCCATCGACCCCTGGCCGGAAACCATCGGCACGAAGTCGGACAGCCCCGGGATGTAGGCGGTGCCGGCGGCGCACGGGCCGAGCATGCCGGCCACCAGCGGCACGCAGCCGGACATGATCACCTCCTCTCGGAACAGGTGTCCCGAGCCGGCGAACAGCGAGCCCACCGCCTCCTGGATGCGGGCGCCCGCCGAGTCCAGCAGCCAGATGAACGGCATCCGCTTCTGAAGCGCCATCTCGCGCAGGCGAGCGACCTTGATCTCGCCGGTCATGCCCATCGAGCCCGCCATCACGGTGAAGTCATAGGCGGCGACCGCGCAGCGGCGCCCGTTGACCTCCCCCCAGCCGGTGATGACGCCGTCGGCCGGGGCTTCCCTGCCCTCCATCGATCGCTGCGAGAAGTGCGGGCGGCCGTGCATGCCGATCTCCACGAACGTGCCCCGGTCCACCAAGACGTCGACGCGCTCGCGCGCGGTCAGCTTGCCCTTCTGGTGCTGCTGCTCGACCTTCTCCGGCCCGCCGCCGAGCTTTATCTTCGCCCGCCGCTCGTGCAAATCGTCGACCAATCCCTTCAACCCGGACTGCTCGCCGTGCTCGGTCAGCGGCGCCGACGGCACCTCGCCCGGATGCTTGCCGGCGGGATCGCCGCCCAACTCTTTGACGACGTCGAGCTGGTGCTCGAGCTGCTTGTCGGGCTTCGCCGCACCGTCGGCCTGGGTGTCCTTTTGCTGACCCTCAGAGTCCGCCTTGGCGTCCTTTCGCTGACCCGCAGAGTCCGCCTGGACGTCCTTGCGCTGACCTCCAGATTCCGCCTTGGCGGAATCTGGAGCTTTGTTCTCTGCCTTTGCCATCAACGACCTTTCCAGTTCGGTTCACGCTTTTCGAAGAACGCGGTCACGCCCTCGACGATGTCCTCGGTCGTCATCGCCAGGCTCAGCTGCGCGCGCAGATAGTCGAGCGCGTCCGCGAACGCCATGTCCTGCTGGCGGAACATCGCGTCCTTGCCCAGGCGCATGATCACGGGCGACTTCGAGGCCAGCTTCGTCGCCCACTCGGAAACGGCTGCCTCGAACTCCGGCGCGGCAACGACCCTGTTCACGATCCCGATCCGCTCCGCCTCGTGGGCATCGATGCGATCGCCCAGCAGCAGCAGCTCGTTGGTCTTCTTGCGGGGAACGTTGCGATAGATCAACGCCATGATCATGAACGGGAACGCCCCCACGTTTATCTCCGGCGTCCCGAAGGTGGCGCTCTCCTTGGCGACGATCAGGTCGCAGGCGAGCGCGATGCCGAGCGCGCCGGCGAGCACGTGACCGTTGGCGGCGCAGATCGTAGGCTTGCCGAGCTCCCCGATCAGGCGGAAGAGGCGCGGAAAGCGCTCCGTGCCGAAGTGCCTGTGCACCACCGGCACGTCTGCGGCGAAGCCGCTCAGGTTCGCTCCCGACGAGAACACCGTTTCGTGCGAGGACGTCAGCACGACACAGCGCACGCCATCGTCGTCGCGCGCGCTCTCGAAGGCCGCGATGAGGTCGGACAGCAGCTCGTTGGAGAGCGCGTTGCGCGTGTCCGGCTGGTCGAGGGTGACGGTGGCGATCCCATCGCTGACGTCGTAGAGGATGGTTTGGTAGTCGGGCATGAGGAGGGTGTGGTGATCAGGCGGGAAGCTTTGGTGGTCAGGCAGGACGGCCGCGGTCCTGCGCCGCACTAATACCGGGAAACGGCCTCCGTAGCAAGTAGAAAGTTCTACTGTTTACTTTGCCCGACCGATCTTGTAGCGTCTCGAACGCGCCCGGGTCGCGCCCGCGCGCTCCATCCTGGCACGAGCGGAGGTAGCGATGGCAACTGCGGCAACCGAGATCAAGCCCGACTTCGGCGCTCCGAGAAAGCACTTCTGCCTCACCGACGAGCACGAGGCGCTGCGCGAGTCGATCGAGAGCTTCTGCAGGAAGGAGCTTGCCCCGCACTCCGAGGAGTGGGAGCGCGACGGCTTCCCGGACTGGGTCTTCCAGCGCATGGGTGAGCTCGGCTTCCTCGGCATCTACTTCCCCGAGGAGTACGGCGGCCAGGGCGGCGCCTACTTCAGGTCGATCGTGCGTGGCGAGGCGATGGCGCAGTCGAACACCGGCGGCCTCGCGATGGGCGTGGCCGTCCACACCGACATGGCGACGCCGCCGATCCTGAAGGTCGGCAACGAGTACCTGAAGCAGACCTACCTGGTGCCGGCGATCCGGGGCGAGAAGATCTCCTCGCTCGGCATCACCGAGCCCGGCGCCGGATCGGACGTCGCCGGAGTCCGCACACGCGCCGTGCGCGACGGAGACGACTGGGTCATCAACGGGTCGAAGACCTTCATCACCAACGGGGTGCGCGCGGACTTCATCGTGCTCGTGACAAAGACCGACCCCGACGCAGGCTACGACGGCTTCTCCCTGTTCGTGGTCGACAAGCAGACGCCGGGATTCAATGTCTCAAAGAAGCTCGAGAAGCTCGGCATGCACTCGTCCGACACGGCGGAGCTGACGTTCGAGGACGTGCGCGTCCCCGCGGAGAACCTGCTCGGCGAGGAGGGCAAGGGCTTCTACCACATCATGTGGGAGCTGCAGGGCGAGCGATTGATCGGCGCGGCCGGCTCCGTCTCGGGCGCGCAGCGGGTGTTCGACCAGACGCTCGAGTACGCCAAGCAGCGCAACGCCTTCGGCCGGCCCATCGGGCGCTTCCAGGCGATCCGGCACAAGTTCGCCGAGATGTCGACCAAGATCGAGGTCGCCCGGCAGATGGTCTACACGACCGCCTGGCGCATTCAGAACGGCGAGTACCCGGTGCGCGAGATATCGATGGCGAAGCTGTTCGCATCGCGGATCGCGGTCGAGGTCTGCGACGAGGCGATCCAGATCCACGGCGGCTACGGCTACATGAAGGAGTACCACGTCGAGCGCGCCTGGCGTGACATGCGGCTGAACCGGATCGGCGCCGGCACCGACGAGATCATGCTGGAGGTCATCGGCCGCTCCTACGGCCTCTGATGGCGGAGTTGTTGGCGCGCGCGACTACGGCGGGCCGGAGCTGAGATGGAGGTCGTGGAGCTCGCCCCCGGCGACGCGCGGCTGAAGGCCGTCTATCCGGTGATGAAGGAGCTTCGCTCTCACCTCAGCGAGCAGGACTTCGAGCGCACCTACGAGGCAGGGCATGTCGACGGCTACCGCATCGCGGCCCTCTTCGACGGCGACGAATGCCGCGCCTGCGCCGGCTACCGGGTGATGACGGACCTCGTCAGCGGCCGCTATCTCTACATCGACGACCTCGTCACCTCGGAGGCCTGGCGCTCGCATGGCTACGGCCGCCTGCTGAACAAGTACCTGGTGGAGTTAGCCCGCAAGGAGGACTGCACATCCGTCCACCTCGGCTCCGCAACCCACCGCCGCGACGCACATCGCTTCTATTTCCGCGAGGGTTACACGATCTATAGCTTCAACTTCGTCCAACCATTGGAGGGACATGGCTGAGCTCACCCCGCTCGAGCGCGTCAGGGCCTACTACCGCGACCTCAACACCGGCAACCCCGACAAGGTTGCCCGGCATTTCCACCCCAACGCGAATCACTACTACACCCGCATGGGCCCGATGCGCGGCGCACAGTCGATCGGCGAATTGACCGAGCAGGGCGTGAAGCAGCTCGACGCCAGCTGGCATCTCGAGAACGCGATCGGGCAGGGTGAGGATGTGGTGATCGAGTGGACGATGCTCTGGCGTGACCCGCGCCACGACAACGTCAGGCGTCTGGACCGTGGCACCGAATGGTTCCGGGTCGAGGGCGGCCTCATCACCGAGGTGCGCGCCTACCACCACTCCGACGACAAGAACCGGCAGGGTGACCTGATCGAGTTCGACCACGACGGGCGCGGCTACACGACGCTCGAGCGCTGGGACGAGGTGCGGGAGCGAGACGGCGCCGGAGTGGAGGCGGCGGAGCGAGTCGCGTCATGACCGACGCTGCGGTCGCCGGCGCACCCCTGGTTCCACCCTTCACCGAGGAGCACCAGGCGCTGCGCGAGTCGCTGCGGTCGTTCGTCGAGCGCGAGATCCGGCCGCATGTAATGGAGTGGGAGCGCGCCGAGGAGTTCCCTCTCGAACTATTCACCCGCATGGGCGAGCTCGGCTTCCTCGGGCTCAAGTACCCCGAGAGCTACGGCGGCCAGGGCGGCGACTACGTCCACGACGCCGTCTTCGCCGAGGAGATGGCCCGCTGTGGCTCGGGCGGCGTGGCGGCCGGGATCGGAGCGCACGTCGGCATCGCGACGCCGCCGATCTACAAGTTCGGCACCGAGGAGCAGAAGCAGCGCTGGCTGGTGCCCGCGATCAGGGGCGAGAAGATCGGCGCGCTGGCGATAACGGAGCCGGGCACCGGCTCCGACGTCGCCGGCATCCGAACCTTCGCACGGCGCGACAACGGCGAGTACGTCGTCAACGGTGCCAAGACCTTCATCACAAATGGCGTGCGAGCGGACGTCTACGTCACCGCAGTCAAGACGTCGGAGAGTGGCGGCCATCAGGGGCTGTCCTTCCTGGTGATCGAGAAGGGCATGCCCGGCTTCGAGGTCTCGCGCAAGCTGGAGAAGCTCGGCTGGCACGCCTCCGACACCGGTGAGCTCTCCTTCTCGGACGTGCGCGTGCCGGCGGAGAACCTGCTCGGCGAGGAGAACCGCGGCTTCTACCAGATCATGGCCAACTTCCAGTGGGAGCGGATCTCGATGGCGCTCGGCGCCGTTGGTGGCATGCAGGCCACGTTCGAGCGCACGCTCGCGTACGCCAAGGAGCGCAACGCCTTCGGCCGCCCGATCGGCCGTTTTCAGGCGATCCGCCACAAGCTTGCGGAGATGGCGACGCTGATCGAGGCCAGCCGCGACTACACCTACAACTCGCTGCGCCTCTTCCTCGACGGCCAGGACTGCATCAGCGAGGTGTCGATCGCGAAGCTGTTCGCCTGCGACGCCGCGGTCAAGGTCGCCGACGAGGCCGTACAGATCCACGGCGGCTACGGCTACATGAAGGAGTACGACGTCGAGCGCGGCCTGCGCGATGCGCGCCTCGGCCCGATCGGCGGCGGCACGCGCGAGATCATGAAGGAGATCATCGGCAGGCGGCTGGACCTGTAGGTCGCCTTCAAGAGCGACGCTCGCAGGGTCCCGTCAGGTGCCGGGGCACTTGACGGGACGCGCGGCACCGGGGGTGAGGCAGCGGTCCGCTCGCGCGGGCGGCAGCCCGCGGCGGATGCGGAAGCGGGTGTACTTGCCGACCGCGTCCGGCCTCGTGACCCAGACCTTCACCTTTGCCCCGGGCCGAAGGGTGCTTCGTTTGAGCCTGCGTATCTGAACCACGTTCGATGCCTGCGCCGTTCGCGTCAGGCGCCGCAGCGGGCAGCCTCGCCCGCGGCAGCGGACCTTCACCTTCGACGCTGCCGGCGCCTCGACCACGAGCTCGCGAATCCTCGTGCCCCGCGCGGTGACCCTCGAGATAGCGCGCACGACCGGGAACGGGTTCAGCAATGGATACCCGGTGACGGCGATAGCAGCCGTGGCAACACCGACGGCTCCATCGGCGTCGACAACCAGCAGGCGCACGACGTAGGTCCGCGCCAGCCTGACCACTAGCGAGGCCGTCTCCCCCACGCCGTCGTCAAAGGCGCCGTCGGCGTCGAGGTCCCATGTCTGGGCGGCGATCGGGCCATCGAGATCGACCGACGTGGAGGTGAGGACCACGGTCTCCCCCACCAGCGGCGAATTCGGCGCGTAGGCGAGGGAGGCAACCGGCGACCGGTTCAGGACGGTGACGGTGAGCGTGAGCGTCGCGACGTCCGGGCCAGAGGTCACGCAGAGCTTGACCATGTACTTACCCGCCGCCTCGAATGTGTGCTGAATGCTCTTCCCGGAGGCGTCGTCGCAGGCTCCGTCTCGGTCCAGATCCCAGGTCTCCGTACCACCGGTCGAGGTGGACGTGAACGTGACCGGCTGCAGGGTCAGAGGGGGTTTCGGAGCGAAGTCGAAGGACGCCGACGGCGCGGCGAGCGCCGCGCCCGGAACGACCATCCCCGCCACCAGGCTCATTGGTAGCAGCGCCGCACGCAGTACGGCTTTGAACATCCTGTTCATTGCGAAGTTCTCCAGCGTGGCCCAGGCATCGTAAACATGGGGGCGCAGACGTCCCGATGCCGGTGGACGAATGATGGCGGCGGCGTGCCGGAGGGGGAAATCCGCAACCTGCACCCGGTCGGCCGAAGGCTCTACGCCCCCCAAAACATTGACGGGCGAAGCCGGCCCTTTCTTCCCGTCAGGTGATGCTTGTCATGCGGTCGCCAACAGGCAGATGGACCGCGGGAACGCTCGCTACCTGCTCCGCTTCCCCCTGCCCCACAGCAGCACCATCAGGCCCTCGAACAGCTTCGCCTTCCAGGGCCGGTACGGGTACATCGTGGGCTCCTTCTTGGGGCCGAAGCGCGTCACCAGCACGGTCTGGGAGGCGCAGTACTTGCGGATCCCCTCCGGGCCGTGGCGCTTGCCGAGCCCCGACTCGCCGGTGCCGCCGAAAGGTGCCTCGTGAGCGAGGTAGTTGATCAGGGCGTCGTTGACGCAGGTGTTGCCCGCCTCGAGCCGGCGCGCGATCCGCTCTCCCTTTGCGATGTCCTTGGTGAAGACGCTCGAGTTGAGCCCGTAGCGGGAGTCGTTGGCCAGTCGCACCGCCTCGTCGGCGTCGGCAACCTTCATGACCGGCAGCACCGGACCGAATGTCTCGTCGGTCATCACCTGCATCGTGTGATCGACCTCCGTCAGCACCGTGGGCTCGAAGAAGCGGCCCTGGCCCTGACGGCGCTTGCCGCCGACGAGCACACGCGCACCCTTCTCGACGGCGTCGTTGACGTGCCTTTCGACGATGTCCGCCTGCGGCGGGAACGTCACCGCGCCGACGTCGACGCTGCCGCCCGCGCCGGGCGGCCCCTGCCGCAGTGCGCCAACCTTCGATACCACCTTCGAGACGAACTCGTCGTAGACCGGCTCCTCCACGTACACGCGCTCGACGGCGATGCAGATCTGGCCGCCGTTCGCCATCGACCACTGCACCGCCATGTTCGCCGCCCGCTCGAGGTCGGCGTCATGGAGCACGATCATAGGGTCCTTGCCGCCCAGCTCCAGCGAGACCGGAATCAGGCGCTCCGCGGCCCGCGCCATGATCTTCTTGCCGGTGGCGGTCGAGCCGGTGAAGTGGATCATGTCGGCGTTGTCGACCAGCGCCGCGCCGGTCTCTCCCCGGCCCGTCGCAACCAGCAGGATGTCCTCGGGAAGGCCGGCCGCCGTCATCGCCTCCTCCACAAGGAGGCTCGTCAGAGGCGTCACCTCGCTCGGCTTCAACACGACCGTGTTGCCCGCCATCAGCGCCGGGATGGCATCGCCGAAGCAGTTGCTGAGCGGGTAGTTCCAGGGACCGATCACCCCGACCACGCCCATCGGCCGGTGGCGCACGAACACCCGCTTGCCGAGCAGGAACGGAGAGCCGGTGCGGATCTTCTCGTCGGCCAGGTAGCCCTGCGCCTTCTTGCCCCAGAACCCGAGCGCGTCGCACACATACCAGAGCTCTCCGAGCAGAGCGTCCTCGCGCGCCTTGCCGGTCTCGGACACGATCGTGTCCACTACGCGGTCGCGGTTCTGCACGATCCAGCTGCGCAGCTGCTTCATGAGCCGGCCGCGTCCCACGAAGCCCAGCGCCTCCCAGGCCGGCTGGGCGGCACGCGCGCGCTCGACAAGTTGCTGGACGCGAGCCGCATCCATCTCCTCGACATGCCCGATCAGCTCGCCGGTGGCCGGGTTCTCGACCGCGACCTGTCCGCTGCTGTCGCCGATCGCTCCATTCTGCTCGACGGTTGCGTGGGGATCGACAACGGCAGACATCCAGGCCTCCTCGTGACGGTTGCGCTCTTGCTCCGGAGTCTACGCCGCAGCCGCCTTCAGGGGTAGCTGGTTAAGCTGCCGCCAGGCTCGACAGCGAGAGAATTGACAGAAAGGCAAAAAGACTCAGATGGGATTACTCGACGGCAGGACAGCGATCATCACCGGCTCCGCACGCGGGATCGGTCGCGCCACGGCGGAGCTGTTTGCGAAGGAGGGCGCCCAGGTGACGATCAACGACATCGACGGCGACATCGCCGAGCAGGCGTCGGGTGAGATCGAAACCGAGACGATCGCCGTCTCCGGCGACCTGACGAAGCCCGGTGCCTGCGACGAGGTCGTCCAGAAGACCGTCGACGCCTTCGGCAAGGTGGACATCCTCGTCAACAACGCCGGCTACACGTGGGACGCCGCGGTGCACAAGATGAGCGACGAGCAGTTCCAGGCGATGCTCGACATCCACACCGTGGTTCCGTTCAGGATGGTTCGAGCCATCGCCCCGCACATGCGCGAGCCGGCCAAGGCGGAGCGCGACCAGGGCCAGGAGGTGTTCCGCAAGATCATCAACATCACCTCGATCTCGGGCACGATGGGCAACGCGGGCCAGGCCAACTACTCGTCGGGCAAGGCGGGCGTCACCGGGCTCACAAAGACGCTCGCGAAGGAGTGGGGCCAGTTCAAGGTGAACGTGAACGCCGTCGCGTTCGGTTTCGTGGAGACGCGGCTGACGCAGGCAAAGGAGAAGGGCGAGACGGTGAAGGCGGGAGGTGAGGGCCCCGACATCGCGATCGGCATTCCCGAGCAGATGCGCCAGATGGCCTCGATGCTGATCCCGCTCGGCCGCCCGGCACAGCCCGAGGAGGCGGCGGCCCCCGTTCTGTTCCTGGCCTCCCCGCTCTCCAATTACGTGCACGGCCAGGTGATCAACGTCACCGGCGGCCAGTTCGGGGGCATGTACGGATAGATGACTGATCCCACGATCCCCGCACTCACGTACAGGGCCACGGCATCGGTCGTCTAGTGGGCCGCATCGAGGACAGGCTCGAGCAACTCGAGCTGCAATTGCCGAAGGTGTTCGCGCCCCCGCCCGGCGTCGAGTTCAAGTTCGACCTCGTTCGAGTCAGCGGCGATCACGCCTACGTCTCGGGCCATGGGCCGCTCGACGGCTCGACAGTCCTGATGAAGGGCAAGGTCGGCGCCGACGTTTCGCCGCAGCAGGCCTACGAGGCGGCTCGGCAGACCGCGCTCTCGGTGCTCGCGTCGCTGCAGCAGGAGCTCGGCGACCTGGACCGCGTGCGGGGTTGGGTCAAGCTGCTCGGCCTCGTCAACTGCGCTCCCGGCTTCAGCGCCACGCCGGGCGTCATCAACGGATTCAGCGACCTCGTGCTCGAGCTATGGGGAGACGACGGCCGCCACGCGCGGTCTGCCATCGGCGCCTCCGAGCTTCCCTTCGACATCCCCGTCGAGGTCGAAGCGGTGGTCGAGATAAGACAGTAGGAGAGGAGCCAGTGATGCCACAGACAACCAGCCAGGACACCAGCCCGAACATGATGGCCCGCTACTTCGACGAGCTCGAGGTCGGCGACTCCTTCACCACCAAGGGACGCACGATCACCGAGGCGGACATCGTCAACTTCGCCGCCCTGACCTGGGACACGTACCCGCTGCACGTCGACGCCGAGTGGGCTTCGAAGACGATGTTCGGCGAGCGCATCGCGCACGGCATGCTGGTGCTCTCCTATGCGGCCGGACTGGTGCCGATGACTCCCGGGCCGATCGTCGCCTTCTACGGCATGGAGAAGGTGCGCTTTTTCGCCCCGACCAAGATCGGCGACACCATCCACGTGCAGGTCGAGCTGAAGGAGAAGGAGGAGCGGGACGAGAACCTGGGCCTCGCCACCTTCCACAACACGATCCTGAACCAGCGCGACGAGACCGTCGCCAAGAGCATCAACAAGGTCGTCTTGAAGCGACGCGCCGACTAGCCGGGCCGCAGATGGGCCCGGATTGCAAGACGGAGCACTGAGTGGCGCTCGGCGAGCCAAGCCGGCTCAACAAGCCCCTGCCCGGCGGGCAGCAGGGCGCAACCGTCGTCCTGCACCCGCTCAACTCCGCCAACATCCTCTCGCCGACGGAGCTGATGGCGATGACGGGCGGACGCCTGAAGGCGCTGCGAAGCATGCGTGGCTCGCATGACGACTGGATCACCCTCCCCGTTCCGGCCTTCCTGATCGAGCACCCGAGCGCCGGGCCGATGCTCGTCGACACGGGCTTTCACGCCTCGGTTGCCACCGACCCGAAGCAGAACCTGGGGCAGCTGGCTCGGATCTACAGGATCGAGATGGAGCCGGAGCAGGCTGTGGCCGCGCAGCTGCGGGGGCTCGGCGTCGAGCCGCGCGACATAAAGGTGGTGGTCATGACGCACATGCACATGGACCACGCCTCGGCGATCTCGGACTTCACCGAGGCGACCTACGTGCTCGGCCAGCGCGAGTGGGAGGCCTTCAGTGCCACGCGCTCGATGTTCAGTGGCTATGTGAAGCAACATGCGGCCGTCGCGGTCGACTTCCAGGAGATCGTCTACGACCGGCCGGCGATCGACTCCTACTCCACCTTCGGTCGCTCCTTCGACCTCTTCGGCGACGGCTCGGTTCGGCTCGTGTACACGCCGGGCCACAGCCGCGGCCACCAGTCGGTGATCGTGCGGCTGAAGCAGCGCGAGGCGCTGCTGGCCGGCGACGCCGTCTACTTCCTCGACACGCTCGAGCACGAGCGGCGCGGACTGTTCCTCGACGACGAGCACACTTGGCGCCGCTCGATGCAGGAGGTGCAGCTCTACCGCAGGGAGAACCCCGACGCACTCATCATCCCCAGCCACGACGGGGATCTCTGGTCACGCCTCGAGCCGCGCTACGAGTAGCTGAAGCAGTCGTGGCGGGTTTCGAGGTTCTTCGAGTCGCACCACCCCAGCAGCGGCCCGAGCAGCTGCTGGACTTCGCGCTCGATACGCCGCGGGAGGGTGACCGCGCTGACGGCTACGCGATGCCGCTTTCGGGCTGGGTGCTTGGAACGACATCACCGGCAACGGCGGTCGAGGTCGTGCATCAGGGCAACGTCGTCCAGACGGCGCGTGTGCTGGGGCAGCTGGTGAACGTCGCCAGGGGGCACCCGGAGCTAAAGCAGGCGCATCCCGACGTGCCGGAGCAGACGCGCTGCGGCTTCGAGGCGCTGATCGGGCTGTTGGGATTGCCGCGCGAGTTCGAGCTGGAGCTTGTCGCCACCTTCACGGATGGCGAGCGAGCGTTGCTCGCCACCGTCGTCGCGACGCGCGAGACGCTGCGCACCTCGTTCCAACCCTCGATACAGCCGTTGATGGTGACGAGCACCGGTCGCACCGGCACGACCTGGCTGATGAGGATGCTCGGAGCCCATCCGAGCATCGTCGTTCACGACGAGTACCCATACGAGAGCTGGATGGGCAAGTACTTGGCGCACACCCTCAAGGTGCTGTCGGATCCGGCCAACCCGGCCCAATCCGCCCGCGCCCACGGTTTCGACCTCGACCCTCACCACGCCGGGCACAACCCGTTCTTCACCCGTCGGGTGGTGAGGCACGAGCCGCTGCGACAATGGCTCGCGCGAGACTACGTCGAGCGACTCGCGGACTTCTTCCAGCAGACGATCGACGACTGGTACGCGACGGTCGCGCGCAATCAGGGAACCGAGGCCCCGCTCTACTTCGCCGAGAAGCAGATGTGGCGGCTGAGCTTCTCGCCGCCGCTGACCCGGGAGCTTTACCCGAACGCCAAGGAGGTGTTCTTGGTGCGGGACTTCCGCGACGCGGCGCTTTCGAAGATCGCCTTCAACGTCAAGGAACCCGGCATCGTCAAGGGTGGGATGGCGGGCAAGACTCCAGAACAGTACGTGCGGGAGAATCTGCGCAAGGAGGCGCTCTCGTTTCAACGCGCATGGAACGAGCGCGGCGAGCACGGCCACCTGATGCGCTACGAGGACCTCGTCTCGCGGCCGGCCGCGACGCTGGCGGCGCTACTCGACTACCTGGAGATCGACTCGGGTGCGCAGGCCGTCGAGCAGATGATCGCCGCCACGCCCGAGATCAGCCTTCACCGTACGACGCCCGACGTCAGCGCGTCGGTCGGAAGGTGGCGGCGTGAGAGCGACGAAGCCCTCCGGGCCGCCTTCCGGGAGACGTTCGCCGACGTGCTGGTCGCCTTCGGCTACGACGAGGGCGAGCCTAGATGATTGATTCCACGATCCACGCACGCACGGGGCCGCGGCATCAACCATCTAGTCCCTGACGCGCAGGCCCTCGAGCAGCCGCTCGACGCTTGCGCCCACCTCCGTCCGAGCTGCCCGTGGGTCTTCGGCCCGTGCGATCAGCAGGCCCGCCTCCGCCATTGCTCCCAGGACCAGGTGCGCAAGCGGGTCGATCGGCTGCTGGTCGATCACGCCCGCCTCCAGGAGCTGTTGGAGCCCCGCTTTCACGAGGGCCAGGCCGTAGGCGGCCTCGATCTCCCTCCAGGTTTCGACGCCGAGCACCGACGGGGCGTCGGTGAGAATCACGCGCTGCACGGCCGGTTCGAGGCACGTGTCCAGGAAGGCGCCCATCGCCGCCAGCTGCTGTCGCCAGGGGTCGCTCTCGGCTAGCGCCACCGTAGCGATCTTCTCCACGCTCTCCTGCTCTATCTGCTCGACCACGGCCCGAAAGAGATCTTTCTTGTCGCGGAAGTGGTGATAGAGCGCCCCGCGGGTCACGCCGGCGCCGGCGACGATGCGCTCCGTCGCCACGCCCGCGTAGCCGTGCTCGGCGAACAGCTTCCGAGCCACCGAAAGCAGAGCCGCGCGAGTCGCCTCCGACTGCTCGGCCTTGCGCCCGGCCGGGCGCGCCGAGCTTTCGTCCTTGACATTCATACAGTATGTATGTTACATACGGACGGCATGTACTGGCCAGCGAAACAGTAGAGGAGGAGCCCGATGTCCGTTTCCGAGCAACTCGGCGAGAGCAAGCAGCTGACGCTTCCCCAGGGAACGATCCACTATCGCGAGCGCGGCACCGGCGAGCCGATCGTGTTCGTCCACGGCCTGCTGGTCAACGGCGACCTCTGGCGCAAGGTCGTCCCCACGCTGTCCAAGGACTTCCGTTGCATCACGCCCGACTGGCCGTTCGGCTCCCACGAGACGCCCATGAACCGGGACGCCGACCTGACGCCGACCGGCGCCGCGAGGCTGATCGCCGACTTCATCGAGAAGCTCGAGCTAAAGAACGTCACCCTGGTCGGCAACGACTCGGGCGGAGCGATCTCGCAGATCGTCGTCACCGAGCACCCCGAGCGCATCGGACGGCTGGTGCTGACTCCCTGCGACGGCTTCGAGATCTTTCCGCCGCGCATGTTCAGCTACCTGAAGCTGGTCGCACGCGTGCCGGGTGAGATGTTCCTGCTCGCGCAGTCGATGCGCATCCGCGCGATTCGCCGGCTGCCTATCGCCTTCGGGTCGCTCACGAAGCGTCCCGTCGAGCGCGAGATCTCCGACTCCTACGTGCAGCCGGTGATTCGCAGTCGTGGCATCAGGCGCGACACCGCGAAGTTCGTCAGGGGCATGTCACCCCGCTACACGATGGAGGCTGCCCGCAAGCTGAAGAACTTCGACCGCCCGGCGCTGCTCGCCTGGAGCGACGATCGCTTCTTCACGGTCGAGCTGGGACGGCGGATCGCCGCCGAGCTGCCGCAGTCGCGCTTCGAGCTGATCGACGACGCCCGCACCTTCGTGCCGGAGGACCAGCCGGAACGGCTCTCGCAGCTGATCGGCGAGTTCGCGCGCGAGCCGGCTGCGACGGTCGCATAGCGGCTCAGCGCTTGTCGCGCTGGCCGGCCGCCACCGCGGCGGCGATGCGGTCGCCGCCGAAAGCGCGGCTGATCGCCGATCCGATCGAGGGCGCCGCCGTGAAGATCCTGGCCCCGGCCCGCATCGTGAACGGCGCGACGTCGATCTCCGCCGGGTTCTTTCGGATCGCCTCCAGCACCGCGTCAGCGACTTGCTGGGGAGACCTCGAGCGGAGCCCGTGCGTCAGCTTAACGCCGCTGTCCGCGAACATGCCGGCGTCGCGTATGAATCCCGGGAAGACCGTCGTCGCCCCCACTCCCGTCCCCCGCAGCTCCTCGTGCAGCGCGAAGCCGAATCCCCGCAGGCCGAACTTGGTCGCGCAATAGACGCTGCTGGTCGGCGTCGCGATCTTGCCCGACAGCGACGAGATCAGCACGATCTGGCCGGCGCCGCGCTCGCGCATCCGGGGAAGCAGCGCCCGCGTGAGCTGCATCGGAGCGCGCAGGTTGATGTTGAGCGCACGATCGATCTCGACGTCGCTGAACGACTCCAGCATGCCGGTGCCCGGCAGGGCGGCATTGGCGACGAGCACGTCGACCGGGCCGGCCTCCTGCGCCAGTCGTGTTACCTCCGAGGGGTCGGCGAGGTCGGCGGAGACCACTGTCGCGTGATCGCCGAGCTCGCGCTCCAGCTCCGCCAGCACCTCGGGCCTGCGCCCGCTCAGGACCACGTGCGCCCCCTGTGCGTGCAGCGTGCGCGCGATGGCATGGCCGATGCCGCCGGTGGCACCGGTCAGGAGCACCCTGCTGTCGGAGAGGTCAACCGCCACGAGCCACCAAGTCGCGCAGGAAGTAGATCAGACTCTGATTGAGGACGTCCGCGCGCTCCCAATGGAGGTAGTGGCCGGCTCGTGGCACGACCAGGGGGCCGATTCGCTCGCTGAAGACGACCTCGCAGCGCTCGGGAAAGTCGCGCGGGATTACGTGGTCCTCGGGTCCGTACAGGATCAGCGTCGGCAGTGGATTGGTCTCGAAGAACCGCGGCGCCTCCGAGAGCGGCCTGGCGCCCAGCGCCGACTCGTAGTTGCCGAAGCCGGCCCGCAGCCGGTCGGGATCGGCGAAGGGCTCGGTCATGAAATCGACCGCCTCTCGCTCGAAGCTGCCCGGCGAGGCCCAGAAGCGAGGCCCGTAGAACTGCGCGATGTAGCGCCGCCTCTTGTCCGGCGTGTCGAGCTCCGCGGCCAGCTCGTCGGCGTGGCGGGCCTGGCGCAGGAAGTAGTCGGCAGCCATGCGGGTCTCGCGCGGCACCGCCTCGGTGATGCCAGCGCGCTCATACTGCTCCTGCAACAGCGGCAGCACGGTGTTGAACATGCACTGGCGCTCGACGAATCCCTCGAAGCGCAGGCCGAGGTCCTGAACCGCGCCGCCGCCGAGGTCGCCGGCCGCGGCCGCGCAGCGCTCGTGACCCAGCACGTCGTGCACCAGCGCGTGCAGGTCGCGGGCATGTGCGGCGAGGTCGTAGAAGCCATCCGGCGCCAGACCCGAGTCGCCGAAGCCGCGTAGGTCGGGGACTATCACCTCGAAGCCGGCCTCGGCGAGCGGCTCCATGTTTCGCCACCAGATCCGCTTGGTCTCAGGCCACCCGTGCACGAGCAGCAGCGGATAGCCGCCCTCGCCGGCTCGCACGAAGGCAAGCTCGACGCCCGGCCTCACCTCGGCTCGCTCGATCGGGAAGGCGTTCGGGTCCAGGATCGAGTCGTTACCGTTCGCCATCGCCGGGCCGGAGTCTAATTCCGCGCGGCCAAAGCGCACCACAACGCGATCAGAGAGGCACCACAACGCGATCAGAGAGGCACACCATGGACTACGAAGCGGTTCGCGCGGGGATGGAGGCGGCGATCCCCTACAACAACCACCTAGGGTTGCGCTACACCGAGGTGGCGGAGGGAAGGAGCACCGTCAGCCTGCCCGAGGCGGACAACCTCAAGAACCACGTCGGCTCGCAGCACGCAGGTGCGCTGTTCTCCGCCGGCGAGGCGGCCTCGGGCGGCGCCTTCGTCGGGGCCTTCGCCGAGCGGATGGCAGGCGTCACCCCGCTCGCGCGCGACGCGCAGATCAACTACCTGAAGCTGGCGCGAGGGGAGATCACGGCAACGGCGACCCTCTCCGAGCCGACGGCCGCGCTGCTCGAGCGCCTCGACGCCGACGGAAAGGTCGAGTTCCCGGTCGAAGTCGAGCTGACCGACGGCGAAGGAGTGAAGGTGGCGGAGATGACGGTCAACTGGCACGTGCGAAAGAAGTGAGACGCGAGGCCGAGGCCCTCCGATGTGGGGGTGACGGCGACACCATGAACCGGAAACCCGAGCGCGTGAGCGCGCTCGGCAGTTTTTCTGGCTAGCCCGTGACCGCGGCGCCGTGGTGCTGGCGGTCGCGCAGTGTGCGCAGCACCCCTCGCCTTCTTTGTGCACGCAGCGCGTCGTGCAGCTCGCTGATGCGCTCGAAGACGCTCAACGACGCCTGGTCGGCCTGCTCGTTGGTGGGATTGGGCACCTGCGCGAACTGAAGCGCCTCCCCGTACTGGATCGTCACCTTGGGAAAGCGCCAGGTCGCCCACGTGCTCGGACCCATGAATCGCCACCGGCACCACCGGCACCTCGGACTCGAGCGCCAGCCGCCCCAGCCCCTTGGGCTTGCCGAGCTGCTTGACGCGAGAGCGGCCTCCCTCCCCGTACATGCCGACGACGCCACCTTGGCGCAGGACCGCGTTCGCGGTTATGCAGGCCTCCTGGTCGTGCTGGCCGCGGCGCACGGGGAACGACCCTCCGTGGGAGAGGATGAAGCTGATCGGGAACACGAACAGCTGCGACTTGGCCATGAACTGCATCGTGCCGGCGTAGGAACAGGCCTAGAAAGAAGTGGTCGAGGTTGGAGAGGTGATTCGGCGCCAGGATGACGGGGCCGCGCTCCGGCACGTTCTCGGTAGCTATGGCCCGTGCCCGGTACAGCTCCCAGACCGGCGGCGTCAACACCATGCGCGCGAACGGGTACATCCAATCCGGGCCCTGCTCGCGCACGCGCCGGTGATACTTCTGGAACATCTCGGCGGGACGTGGGTCGACATAGACCTGCGGCTTCACGACCACCGCTACCCCGCCCCGGCGGCGCAGTTACAAGTGCTCCCAGCCCTTCGCCCTCTCGACCGCCCTGCGCCAGTCGTGCAGCAGTGACCGCCGCTCGTCGTCGCCCATTCTGGGCTCGTAGCGCGCCGCCTCCCGCCACAACGACCCGACCTGGTCGAGCGTCCAGACCCCCGTCGCCACCCCGGCCAGGTAGGCCACCCCAAGCGCCGTTGTCTCGGACACCTCGGGCACGACCACCGGCCGCCCCAGCACGTCGGCCTGGAACTGCATCAGCCAGCGGTTGACGACCGCGCCGCCGTCGGCGCGCAGCTCGGCAAGCCGCAGCCCGGAGGCCTGCTCCATCGCCTCGACGGCGTCGTATGACTGGTACGCGATCGCCTCCAGCGTTGCCCGGGCGAGGTGCTCGCGGCGGGTGCCCCGGGTCAGCCCCACGATCGTGCCGCGAGCGTAGGGGTCCCAGTGCGGCGATCCGAGGCCGGTGAGCGCCGGCACGAAGTAGACGCCGTCGTTCGATTGCAGAGAGGCCGCCATCGCCTCGGTCTCATCGGCGGTCGAGATCAGGCCGAGCTCGTCGCGCAGCCACTGTACGGCGGCGCCGGTCACGAAGACGCTGGCCTCGAGCGCGTAGTCGGTGCGCTCGGGCAGCTCCCAGGCAACCGTCGTTATCAGGCCCGCGCTCGGCGGCGCCGGCTCGCCGCCGGTGTTCAGCAGCACGAAGCTGCCGGTGCCATAGGTGTTCTTGCCGAGGCCGTGCGTGTGGCAGGCCTGCCCGAAGAGCGCGGCCTGCTGGTCGCCGGCGATGCCCGCGACCGGCACCTCGGCTCCGAAGAAGGCATCGGACCGCGTGCGGCCGAAGTCCCCCGCCGAAGGCCTCACCTCCGGCAGCACTGCCTGCGGCACGCCGAACAGGTCGCAGAGCTCCTCGTCCCAACGCAGGCGATGGATGTCGAACAGCAGCGTGCGCGACGCGTTCGAGCAGTCCGTGGCTGCGTGGCCGGTCAGCTTAAAGGTAAGCCAGGAGTCGATCGTGCCGATGCGAACCCCGCCGCTGCGCACGCGATCGCGAAGGCCGTCGACGTTGTCGAGCAGCCAGCGTGCCTTCGTGCCCGAGAAGTAGGGATCGATCACGAGCCCGGTGCGCTCGCGCACGAGCGCCTCGTGTCCGTCGCTCTTGAGCTGATCGCAGTACGCCGCAGTGCGGCGATCCTGCCAGACGATGGCGTGGTGAAGCGGCTCGCCGCTGCGCTCGTCCCAGGCGACGACGGTCTCGCGCTGGTTCGTGATGCCGATCGCCCGCAGCTCGGTGGGAGCGATGCCTGCCGAATCGAGCGCATTCTTTGCGACCGCGCGCGTGACGTCCCAGATCTCGGCGGCGTCGTGCTCGACCCATCCCGGACGAGGAAAGTGCTGCTTGAACTCGCGCGAGGCACGGCCGGCGAGGTACGCCTGCTCGTCGAAGACGAGGCAGGTCGTGCCGGTCGTCCCCTGGTCGATGGCGAGTATCACCGCCGGAACCTACCCCGCCCGCGGGGTCCGCCGCAGCCGCCGCGAGACGTAGACGCGCGCAAAGGCCAGCAGCTGCCGACCGCGGTGCAGAAAGCCCGAGAGCGTGCGACCGGTCGCGCGGTGACTGAGGTCGAGCTCTATCTCCTCCACGCGGGCGCCGGCTCTGGCGGCATCCACCGTCATCCCGATCTCGATGCCGAAGCCGGGCGCGAATGGAACCAGCTTGGGCAGCAGGTCGGGCCGCAGGGCACGCTGGCCGGAGATGGGCGCCTGCAGCTCCAGTCCCGTCAGGCGGCGGACGGCGCCGCGAGCGAAGCCGACCGCGACGCCGAACCCGCCGCCCTCGCGCCGGGCGAAGGCAGCGACCGCGAGGTCGCAGCGGCCCGACTCGACCGCCTCCGCCAGCGGGCCAAGCGTCTGCGCCGACTCGCCCAGATCGCCGTCGCAGAACACGATGGTCGGCGCAGTCGCTCCCGCCGCCAGCGGCATCACCAGGCTCGCGGCCGCGGTCATTGCGCCGCCCTTGCCGCGACCACGACGACCGGCGGCGCCCACCAGCTCCGCCCCCGCACGGACAGCCAGCTCCGAGGTGCGGTCACGCGAGCCGTCGTCGGCCACCAGGACCCTTGCCCCGGGGAAGGCGCGCCAGAGCGCCTCGAGCGTGGCGACGATGCGCTGCTCCTCGTCGCGAGCAGCCACGATCACGATCCGGTCCCTCGCCTCGGCGCGCTCGACTGACTCCACCGTTTCTGCTCTTTCCGATTCGGACGACACCGGTGGGTATTGTGCCGCGCACCGAAGTCGACCGATCATTCGTCCCCAGGGAGGTTCGAGCGTGGCTGACATCGAGGCACACATCACCGGCACGGTCTGGAAGATCGAGGTCGCACCGGGGGACAACGTCGACGAGGGCGATACCGTCGTGATCCTCGAGTCGATGAAGATGGAGATGCCCGTCGAGGCAGAGGACGCCGGCGTCGTCAAGGAGGTCCTCGTCGAGGAGGGCCAGTCGGTGAGCGAGGGCGACGCCCTCGTGACGCTCGAGTAGGCATGGCGTGAGCGACGAGCGCCAGCTCGCGGGCGGGAAGCTGACGATCGACCGGCCCGCCGAGGCCGTCGCGCGCCTGACGATCAGCAATCCCGACAAGCGCAACGCGCTCGACCACGACATCCTCGACGCGATCGCCGAGGCGATGCCCTCGCTCGACCGCGGCATCGAGACGCGCTGCGTGATCGTGACCGGCACGGGCAGCGTCTTCTCGGCCGGCTACGACATCGGCGACATTCCGGACGAGGTATTCGCCGAGGAAGCCGAGCGCCTGGTGGCACACCCGTTCCACCGCGCGATCGAGGCGGTGGAGGAGTTTCCGTTTCCGACCCTCGCTGCGCTCAACGGGCACGCGCTCGGGGGTGGTCTCGAGCTCGCCGTCACATGCGACCTTCGCATCGCCGCCAACGAGGCCAAGCTCGGCATGCCGCCCGCCAAGCTTGGCCTCGTCTACAGCCACACGGGCCTTCAGAAGTTCATCGAGACGGTCGGCGTCGCGCGCACGCGCGAGCTCTTCTTCGTCGGGCGCAACCTCGAAGCCGACCGTGCCGAGCAGATCGGCCTCGTCAACGAGGTCGTCACCCCGGATCGGCTGCAGTCGGCGGCGGTCGAGCTGGCGAGCGAGATCGCATCCAACGCTCCGCTTTCGCTGCGCGGCAACAAGGAGATCATCCGCAGGCTGATCTCCTTCCCGCGCCTGTCCGAGCAGCAGGAGCGCGAGGTGATAGACCTGCGCATGTCGTCGTTCAGCACCGACGACTTCCGCGAGGGAGTGCGGGCGTTCGGCGAGAAGCGCAAGCCAAACTGGAAGGGCCGATAGTGCCCCTGCCTTTTCCCGGTCCTGCCTCGTTCTGAGCCGTTCTGACCCGTCCGGAGGGCGACCTACTCTTCGGCTCGAATCGACGACCGGGAGGGAGCGCCATGCCACCGTTGGTCACGTTCGAGGAAGCGCTCGAGCTGGGAGAGCTCACAGACCACGCCGATATCGAGCGGCTGGTCGAGATCGCATGGAGCGTGCGCCAGGATGGGTTCGGCGACTCGACCGATATGTGCTCGCTGGTCAACGCCAAGAGCGGCGGCTGCGCCGAGGACTGCGGCTTCTGCGCGCAATCACGCTTCGCCGACGCCGCCACGCCGATGCACGCGATGATGGAGCCGGAGCAGATCCTCGAGCATGCCAAGGCAGCCGAGGCCGGCGGCGCGCACCGCTTCTGCATGGTCACCCAGGGCCAGGGCCTCTCCAAGCGCGACTTCGAGAACATCGTCGAGGGCGCCCGGCTGGTCGCCGAGCAGACGAACCTCAAGCGTTGCGCCTCGATCGGCCACATGTCGCTCGAGCGCGCGGTCAAGCTCAAGGAAGCCGGCATCCAGCGCGTCCATCACAACGTTGAGACCTCTCGCAGTTACTACGACGAGGTCACGACCACGGTCAAGTACGAGGGTCGGGTGCGCACGATCGAGGCGGTCAAGGAAGCCGGCCTCGAGACCTGCGTCGGCGGCATTCTCAACCTCGGCGAGTCGCCCCGCCAGCGCGTCGAGATGGCATTCGAGCTGGCGCAGCTCGATCCCACCAGCGTTCCCATCAACCTGCTCAACCCGCGGTCCGGCACCAAGTTCGGCGACCGCGACCTGATCGATCCCTGGGACGCGGTCAAGTTCATCGCGATCTTCCGCCTGATCCTGCCGGCGGCGCTGTTCCGCCTCTGCGGCGGCAGGGTGGAGAACCTCGGAGACCTGCAGCCGCTGGCCGTGAAGGCCGGCCTCAACGGCGTCATGATGGGCAACTTCCTCACCACGCTCGGAAGCGAGCCGGAGGAGGACCGCGCGATGTTCGAGCAGCTCGGCCTCAACGTCGCGCGCCAGCCCGACAACGGCGCCAACCCTCGACCCGACAACCGCTCCGGCTGGCTGGACGGCGAGTCGCCGGCGACGCCGATCGAGGACTTCATCGACAGCCGGTCTGAGGCCAACTTCTGGGATCCGTCGACCCAGCTGCGCCTGCACCGCAAGGCGGCCAAGCCACCGCCGTACCCCGAACGGGAGCAGGTGGCCGCGGTCGATGGCGCTGAAGTCGCCGGCTGGGGCGACTGACCCGCCGTGGTCGAGGGCGAGGCGATGAGCCAGATACATGAGCACCTCGAGCAGCTGGAGGACCGTGGGCTCTATCGCCGCATGAGGATGGTCTCCGGCCCGCAGGGGCCGCGTGTGCTCCTGGACGGCAAGCGCGTGCTTCTGCTGTGCTCGAACAACTACCTCGGGCTGGCGGACCACCCTCGAGTGCGCGAGGAGGCCGCCCGGGCGGCGATGCGCTACGGCGTCGGCGCAGGCGCGTCGAGGTTGATCTCGGGCAACATGACGCTCCACCACCGGCTCGAGAAGCGCCTGGCGGAGTTCAAGCACACCGAGAGCTGCGTGCTGTTCGGGTCCGGCTACCTCGCCAACACCGGCGTCGTCTCCGCGCTTGCGCGCCAGGGCGACGTCGTGTTCTCCGACGAGCTCAACCATGCGAGCATCGTCGACGGCTGCCGCCTGGCACGGGCCGAGACGTTCGTCTACGACCACCTCGACGTCGAGCATCTCGAATGGGGACTCAACGAGGCCGGTGGCCGCGGCAGCCTGATCGTCACCGACGGCGTCTTCTCGATGGACGGCGATGTTGCTCCGCTCGAGGACATCGTCGAGCTGGCACGGCGCTACGACGCGCGCGTGCTGGTGGACGAGGCTCACGCCACGGGGGTGTTGGGTCCCGGAGGGCGGGGCTCGGTGGCCGCCGCCGGGCTCAGCGGCGAGGTCGACGTCGTCGTCGGCACGCTCGGCAAGGCACTCGGGAGCTACGGCGCCTACGTCTGTTGCAGCGACGAGATGGGGCGCTATCTCGTCAACACCGCGCGCACGCTGATCTTTTCCACCGCCCCGGCGCCCCCGTCGGTGGCGGCGGCACTGGCCGCGCTGGAGCTGTTGCAGGAGCAGCCGCGTCAGATCGAGCGTCTGCTGCTCAACTCGCACACTCTGAGGGTGGCGCTGGCCGACGAGGGCTTTCACATCGAGGCCAGCGAGACCCAGATCGTTCCGCTCCTGATCGGAAGCTCGCGGCTGTCGATGGAGTTCTGCGAACGCGCGCTGACCAGAGGCGTGTTCGCACAGGCGATACGCCCGCCGACCGTCCCCGAGGGAAGCGCGCGGCTGCGTTTGACGGCGATGGCCACGCACAAGCAGGGCGAGTTGCGCTGGGCGGCGAGGGAGCTGGCCGCTGCAGCCAGAGAGGCGGGGCTGGAGCCGATCGAAGCCGATGCCGATGCATTCGAGGTCTACGATGAAGACGCTGACATCCCCCCGATTCAGCAGGCTGCCTGACGTTCTGCGCGCCGAGCTGGTCGCCTCCACGCAGATGATGCGTGGCCTCTTCGTGACGGCCACCGGCACAGAGGTGGGAAAGACGGTCGTCGCTTCGGCGATCGCCGCCACGCTGGCAGCTCGCGGCGAGCGGGTGGCCGTCTTCAAGCCGGCGGTGACCGGTCTCGACGAGCCGTCGGAAGCGCCGCCGGACCACGAGCTGCTGCGCGCCTCCGCTCACTCCGCCCAGCGGCTCGAAGACGTCTCTCCGTACCGGTTCGGCCCCGCCGTCTCACCTCATCTGGCCGCGAGCCTGGACGGCACGGAGATCGACCCCGCACTGCTGGTCGCGGGAGCGCTGCGCGCAGCCGCGGGCGCGGAGGCGCTGATCGTGGAGGGCGTCGGCGGCCTGTCGGTTCCGCTGAACCTGGAGTACCTGGTGCGCGACTTCGCTCTCGACCTCGGGCTGCCGCTGGTGATCGTGGCCAGCCCCGATCTCGGCACCATCAATCACACGCTGCTGACCGTCGAGTCCGCCCGCTCAGCCGGCCTCGATGTGGCCGGCGTCATCTTCACCCGTTGGCCCGACCACCCCAGTGAGACCGAGCTCTCCAACCTGGAGACCGTGGCACGGCTGGCAGGAGTCGCGGTCACGACGCTCGGAGCGCTCTACACGGGCCCCCCGATCAACCCGGCCGGCGACCTTCCGGTCGACGAATGGATCTCGCGGCCGGCTTCCCAGGCCGGTACGGCGCCGGTTCACCCGGCGGCGGCTCCGGCCGCATAAGGGCCTCTGACGGTGAGCATTTCGTCACAGGTTCTGCTCCCACACCTCGCCCATGCGGGCGCCGGCTAAGAGCCCCTTACGAAATGCCCGTGATGCCTGAGGCGGCGAGAATCGAGCCAGGCAAGGACGCAGGGGGAGGCCGCATACCCAAGCGGTATGTGGCCGACCGAGGACGCAGGATGGCGATGATTCGCAGCCGCGTCAGGCGTTGCGGGTGTTTTTGTAAGGGG